>JAQTYP010000332.1 GCA_028688235.1 Methylomonas sp. | reverse complement strand
GTATGTCTTCGACCGGACCGATTTTGACTTGCGGCGGAAAATGGGAGCGTATCAGTTCGGAAGACACCTGGGCCTTGGCCGCCAATATGAAAACAGCGCCTTCCAGCAAGCTGAGCTCGGGACGTTTTGCGACATAAATACCGGGTTTGACTTCGGCCAACGGCAGCTGAACGGCATTCTGCTCCAACACCATGCTCAACAAGCTGCGCAATTCGTCTATCAAAGGCAGGAAGCTGGCCTTCAAATCGTCGTGCTGGTAATCGGGGAAATCGATAGGCCGCTTGCCGGAACGGTAAAATGTCGACAACTCGCCGGCGATTTGCAGGCAGATTTGAAAAAAATCTTCCGGATGTATCGTCGCGGCAAGCGCTAAATGTGCCAGTATGGGTTCATAGCGGTTAATCAGTTGCAACAGCATGAAATCGGCTACTTCGGTGACACCGCCGCCCTGCCCGCCGCCGGCTACCCTGCTTGCCAGCGCCTCGCCGCGGGTATGGAACAAACCTTCCAGTTCCCTGGCAAATCCTTTCAGTATGCCGGCGGCGGAGCAATGCACGGCGGGCGGGATATATTGATCGTCCAATATCAGGGTTTTATCGGCCCGCACTTCGATGATGCGAGCCACGCCCAGACAGACATAACCCGAACGTTCCTGGCTTTCACACATCAAGCGCGGCTTCAAGCCTCCGATTTGCACTTCGTATCGACCTTCCGCGCCGCTATTGTGATCACGCACGGCACGCTCGCCTAGCCGATAGCGCGCCATCGCGTCGGGATAGGATTCGCTATCGACTTCCACCGCATCGGGCCTATGCAGGGGCAAGGCCAGATAGACTACGCTGGCTTTTTCGTTTTCCGGCACGTCCAACGGCAAGGGTAGATCGTCGTCCTGAGGCAAATTGAACGTCGTGCCATCCTGAAATACTCCGCTGCATTCGGCCAAACCCAATTTCCCTATCGCCAAGCCGTTTTGATCCAGCTTGAGCCTGGAAAAACCCCAGGCATAGGCTCTAATGCCCTGCGAAAGTCCGCGCACCAGACTCTCGATGTAACGGTCATGCTGTTGAAAATGTTGCGGTCTGAGGAACATGCCCTCGGACCAGATTACCCGATTATTTTCTGACATAGATTAGGCTCGTGACCGGTATTGGCAGTCATTAAGAATGTTTTTTCATTGCGCTACTCAAAAGCAGCATTTGTTTTTCGTAAGCATCGGCAAAGGCATCGCCGAAAAACTCTTCTTGCGCGGCTGATTTCAATTGCGGATATTTTTCGACATAGTATTCCCAACATTTGGCCTTCTTCTGGAACAATATCCCTTCTGATTGATTTTTTTCGATGCGTTCCGGGCTGAAACTCTGCAATACCTCGTCCAAAGCGGCCTGAATGCCGGCCGTCATCGCCATCTGATGATTCATGATGTCGCTAAAGCCGTCGCTGACGGCCTGTTTAGGCGGCAGAAAGCCCGGATTGGTCGGCGCCAGGATCAACTTCAGGGCGTCATCGACATTAGGGGTAAATTTCAGCGGATTATTATCGACGCTACGCATCGTCGTAACCGAAACCCGAAACTGACTTTTGAGTTCCGCCCTGGCTCTGAGTACCCGCATCAGGCCTTCCACCATGGCCCGCAATAATTCCCCCGATGTGCGCATGACGGCCGGCCATTGTTCGGCCGGAACCAATCCCATGTCGGCAATGCCTGCCCCCTCCAGGAATGCCTGCAACAACTGCGTATCGAAGGCATGCCCCTGAGCCGTCGGAGCCGGAGCCGGAGCTGAGGCTGAGGCTGAGGCTGGAGCTGGAGCTGGAGCTGGAGCTGGAGCTGGAGCTGGAGCTGGAGCTGGAGCTGGAGCTGGAGCTGGAGCTGGAGTAAAGTGTAGCTCCTCCTCTGGTTGCTCAGGCTGTTCGGCGTACAGGCTATCCGGCACGACAGTCTTCAGGTCGAGCACATCCAAAAACGGCGCAACCGCCGGCTCCTCCGCGTTAGCTATCTGAGCTTCGGACATAAAATCGGAATCGACTTCGAATTCAGCGCCCGGTGCCGTTTGCATCTTGTCGACCTGCCCGGCCACGATGTCAACATCGAGTGCTGTCAACGGCTCGGCATCCACCTTTGCAAAATCCTCGGCGAAGAAATCAGCCGGCAACGGCGGCAAATCCTGTGTGGCACTTGGTTTTACCGCGGGCGAACTTTCCGGAAGCTGATCCAGCTTGGATAACAAATCGGCAAAATCCAAATCGTCCGTCGCAGGTGTGGTCGGGGCTTCGAAAACTTGGGGCGGCGCGAAACTCTCGTGTATCGGCGAGGAATCGGCTTGCTCGACAAAGCTGGAAAAGAAATCCTGTTTAGGCGCCTCGGCTTGGGATGAAGCAAAAGGCCCACCTATCACATCGTGTTCGGCCAGTTCCAACTGCCTGACCGGCATGTCGAAGGTATTGACCACATCCGGAATCGCGGCTTCGGAAATATGAATTTCCAATTCATAATCACCTATCCTGATCTTTCCGCCATCGTGCAATAACGCGCGGCCCTGTTGCAACGGGGTATCGCCGTCATCCAGATAGGTACCGGCGGTACTGCTATCTTCCAGATAATACAAACCGGCTTCGAACACGATGGAAGCGTGCGATCGGGAAACGAACTTATCCGGATCGGGCAATACCAGATGATTGTTGGGAGCCCGGCCTATCGTGCCGCCTTGCACGTCGAATTGGGCGGCAATGTCCTGCGTGGCAGGCATGCCTTTATAGCGTGTTGCTTTTAAAAACAGTGTCATCGCTTATGTCAAAGTATCCTAACGCGCATGAAAGCGAGGCAATCGCCCCGGAATCCGAAAATGGGTTTTATACCCCTTTCTCATGCTTCCGGCACGAAGAAAAACGGACTGCCTTCATGCCCTGCATGTTGCAATGGCGCATATTGCGGCCTTTGCTCGAATCCGGCCTTGGAGGCCGACAGACTGACCTGATTGACGACATCCCGAAAAATATCGTAATCCTCAATCACGCGTTTGTTGCCGCGCAATACCTTCAAAAACGCGTTGGCAAACACCGAATGGTTTCCTCCACCCTGATCCATGACCGGTTTGACGCCGCCCGACGTCAACACCGTGCGAGCCTTACGCGTGTTCATGACCTTAAGCCAACGTTCACGCTTGGCCGCGTCCATGCCTTCCGGCAACTTGGCCACAGCCGATCCCGTCAATGCGCCGGAATAACAGGAATCGGCCACGACCATGATGTGCTTGGCCGCCATGATACTCAAATATTCGGTGATGCTCTGGCTGGAAATCCAGTTGGCGGTATTGCCGACTTCCGAGTCCACCGGCAACCAATAAGCCGTGTTCGACTTCTGATCGATTTCGCCGTGACCCGCATAATAGATCAATAGGTTGTCCTTATCGGTCAATTTTTGATTCAGTTCGTTCAATGCCGACATGATGGCATGGCGACTGGCATCGACTAATAATTTAGTCTTGAAACCATAGCGTTCTCGTAACAATACCTCCAGACTTTTGGCGTCGGCAGACGGCGTTTGCAGATCCGGATAGGCTTTGTAATCGTTGTTGCCGATAATCAGCGCGTAATAATTGCCAAACTGTACGTCTCCGGCCCGGCGTAGATCGGGGGTTTCGCTACTGGCATAACTGGCCTCTGCAGCGTTTTCGGAAGCGAGCAGCCTCAAGTTCAAGTCGCTGATCTGATTACGCTTGTCCGTCGCGACGAGGTGCACTTGAGTCTCCTTGCCCAGCAACGCCACATCGGCCTCGAACCTGCCGTTCGCATCGACATCCAAGGCTTGGTCATTCAGCAATAATTTGGTCAACCCGATTTTGCTGTCGACGCGACCGATCAAACGCTTGTTGGTTTCGCCGGATTGAAACTGTATGCTCGGAATACCGCGCGTCACGGTAACCGAAGGTTCCAGCAATTCGATATTGGGTCCCGCTCCGGAAGCCAATAAGGTAGGCGATTTTGTGTCGAGTTTTTCTTTCAGAGCGGTGATTTCCCTGGCCTGCTGCTGCAAGGACAATTTACGCTCGTCGATTTTGCCCCTGTCGATGCTTTTACCCGAAGTCAGCCACTGCGTCAGCTCGGCCGATTGGTTCTGGTAAGCCACGATTTTTTCGTTCAGACTATTTTCCAGGTCGCCTGCGCCATTATCGGCGACTTTCTCGGTGGTTTTCTGTTGTCGCGCCGTTTCCAAGTCCCGCTGCATCCGTTGCCGTTCGACAGTCAGGGTCTTGGTCAATGCCCCTAATTTGGCTTGCTGATTTTTCAGCTGGGCCTCTTTCTGTTTGAGTTGCGCTTCCAGTGCCGAAATTTCTGCCG
>JAQTYP010000331.1 GCA_028688235.1 Methylomonas sp. | reverse complement strand
GTCTTTGATCGGTGTCGCCGCGCGCAACTTGGCTTGAAACAGTGTGGAAGCCTTGCCGATGTCGTGACCCCAACCGGCGGCTTGCGCCAACAGCGAAGCGACTCGCAACCATTCGGCTAGCGGCATCGCGCTTTTCGCCAGTCGGTAGCCGGCCGGAAAATGTCCGTCCGGACCAAATGCGTTACGGGAACCGACAATCCACAGTAGTTTCATCCGTTGCCGACCCTCGTTGCGGTAACACGCTACAGCGGTTTGTCGGGTGGCAACCCGTTTCAGAGCCAAACGCACTTCGTGCAAGCCTTCGGCGGTAATGGGTGTGGCCCAGGCCTTTTCACCGGTGCGGAGCGCGAAACTGTCCAGCACCGCGCGGGTTTTCTTGATCGCCCGTTTTTCGCAAGCCGAGACAAATAAAACGTGCATCAATCCTCCTTGAACAGCGGTGGCCAGATCGCATTGGCGTTGGCGGGCTGGTCGGAAAAACGGCGTAAAAATTCGAATATACCTCGCTTGGGAAGCCTGATTTTGCCGTCCACGACCTTCAATTCGTGACTCAATACCGCTTGCTGGGCTTCGCTCAAGGCTTCGTTCAAGCGCACCGGCACATCGATTGAATAATCGTCGGCGGCTAATCGAATCAAGTCCTTCGGCAATTTACGCCCAGCCAATTCGGCGGCGGTAATACGCGGTAACACAAACACCTTTAGCGGGTAGCCCGTATCTTCCAAATCTTGGGCGATCAATCGCCATTGATCGCCCATGCGTTCCAAACCAGCCGGCAATAACCAGCGCCAACGCGGTGCTTCATCGCGGCGTAAGCCAACATAAAAAATTCGCAAATCGCCGTGATGCGCCAACGCGCGGCTGATCGTCAACAATACGCCGGGGGTTTGGGGTGTATTTCGGGTCCATTGCACTATGTTGATCGGCAGTTCGTCGGCACGTAATCCGGTATCTCGCAACGCAAACAGGCCTTGATCCAGGCAATTCATCAGTTGTTCTTCCGAGGCGTGTACCGGAATGGGTGCGTTTGGGCGCAGCTTTACTGCTTTGCCAGTACGTTCCAGGGTGTCCGGCCAATGCGTCGCGGCGCCATCCATTGCCAAGCTGGCCTTGGTAGTGCCGATTTTGCCGAAGGCATCGATCACGTCGCGGCGGGTGACAGAACCGTAGCGCACGGCACGGCGCAGAATAAAGTAGTCGACTTCGTTGGGAGGGCGGTAATGAGTCATTTTAATGATTAAACGTTCGAAATTCGTATATCGAAAGGATAGATTCTTTGTTGACAAAATGCAAAAGCACATTTAGTCTAAATAAACGAAAATCGTACTTTTTAAGGAGATTAAATGGCGAAGCCCCCTAAAAGTGAAAAAGACCAACCGCCTTGGCAGAGGATTACTCTGGAGGTTTATCGCGCTGAAGCCAATGAATTGGTGCATTTCTCGGCCAAAATCGTCAACTCCAATGCCGAAGCGTTCGGTGTCCGGCTTGGACTTCAAAGCAGCTTACCTATGCCGTATGTGTCGGCCCGTTGTTTGATGGAGCATGGTTTAGTGCTGGGTTTGGATTACATCCAAAACCCAGCAGCCGCCAAAGCGGCCGATGGCAGCAAAAAAATCGACGTCATTAAACAAATCAAACGCGTATTAAGCGAAAACATTGAAACCATCGAAGCGAGCGGTGAAAATCTGTCGGATTTGAAAACTGGATTGGAGAGCATAACCACACAACCTTTCATATCCAAAGCTGGCTTGCGTCAGGTTTCGCCTCGGCTGAGACAGCTACTGCTTCCCAAGGGCGATGACTACGTGGCCATTACCCCGCTACCCAGCGCCGGCATGAGCCAAGCAATTAATCACCGCGTTCAGGCACATAACAACACCGCCAAAGAAAACGGTCGTAATGCACTGCGTGCCGCGACGCTCGGCATCGGTGGTTCTAACCCGCAAAATGTTGGTTCTCTGGTTAAGGAAACTCAAACCGCCTGGGTATTTTCCGCCCCTACCGAAGATCCCGCCTTTCGCGCCGCATGGGCAATACATCATCGCGGCATAACCATTCGTCTGCCCTATCGGGCAATGCTGGCTTGGAAAACTTGGCGAGAACAGACCGCCGCCCAACACGGCGGCCAAATTCCCACCGATATGCGCCATCGCGACCGGGAGCGCCAATTAGTGCTTGAGGTTGCCCAAGGCGTGTTGACGCAAGGTCGAAAAGCCTTGCGTTTGCTGGAAAAGCAGCACGACAGTCTGGGCGAGCAATATTTATCCGACGCATTAACCGATACCGTGATTCGCGGCCTGATAGACCCGAGTCAGCGCGATAAAACTTGGCCCGGAAATTTTGCCGAACGTATCGCCACCGCCATCGGCCGTTACAAAACCGGCGACGATTTGTTTTTACCGTTGGACGCCGGCTCGCTGCAACTGATAGCCCGCTGGCTAGAGGAGGCGATCCGATGAGCGACGAGTATCTGTTATTGCCACGGCTGGAAATTCAGAATGCCAATGCCCAATCGGCGTGGTGGCTAATCAATGCCGCGCCGGTGGTGGCGGCCAACCTGTTTGCCCATAATCTGGGCCGACACTGTAGGCGCTTTCCTCGAGCGGTTGGCATTTTTCATCATCACGGCCAATTACTGGGCGAACGTTTTTACCGCAAATTTCATCCGCAACAGCGGCGCGGGGCGGTGTTCATCGACGGCGCCGATTACGCATCCACCGATAAGCATGCCTTGTCATTGCAGCCCACGGTCTCTTGCCATTTAACCTGGTCGCTATTGCTGGCCTTTCCCGCCGATAACGGCTTGCCTTCGCTAACAAAAGTCCATGATTTTCTACACGGTGCAAGACTAGCCGGCGGCCAAATCATCCGTCATGAGGCGGCAGAAGCCTTGAGCGACGTCGAAGCCGTCAAGCGCAGGCTGCGCGGCGGTTTCTGGTTGGTCGAACGGCGGGACTTGCTGGAAAACGGCGACCCGCTGGATAACTTGATTGCTGCTTGCGACCATGAGAAACAAAAAGCCGATGAAACCGAACCCGGTCAATTACCTACTTCATGGCTGGTGCCAACCACCTTGGGCTATGCCACGATAACCGATTTTGCCCAACGCGGCGGCGTACGGGAAGCTTATCCGCATGCTTACGCCGAACCGCTGGTCGGTTTGGCGCAATACGTTTCAACCCGCCACTGGGGCGAACGTCCGTTGCCGTTATGGCGCGGCCATTGGCCGCAAGATGATGTATTTCTAGTGACTCAACAGGAGCTAAACCCATGAGCGATGCAGTATTTAAAAAACTTCCTGGCGTACTGTCGTTTCAACGCGGCATCGTGATTTCCGATGCCTTGTTTTTTAACGAGATCGAGGGCCAATTTCAGCCCTATCCGGTACACGTGGTGCGCCACGGGATTCGAGGCACGCAAAATATTAATAAAACCGGCGACGCTGAAACCGCTGTCGCCGCGGAGGCGAAACGTCAGGAAGTGTCCAATATCCAAACCACCGACACCGCGAAACTGGAGCCCAACGCCGACGCCCTGATTGCCACCTTTGCCCTGCGCTTTCTGGATTTCAAGCACGCCTTGTTTGCCTGCGCGCCTGGCCCCAAGGATAGCGATCCGGAAATCGCCGCGTTGCGCGCCAGTATCGATAACTTTATCGAACGCGCCAAAACCAGCGACGGCGCCGCTGAAATCGCCCGCCGCTATGCGCGCAATATCGCCAATGCCCGGTGGTTGTGGCGTAACCGCTTGTTGGCGGAGAGTATTACGGTCGAGGTTTCCCATTCCGAAAACAAAGTGGCCGAATTTAACGCGTTGACGATTCCGTTGCACCGCTTCGATGATTATTCCGAAGGCGAACACCAAGTAGCTGAGCTGATTTTGCAAGGCCTACGCGGCGATAATCAGGCCACGCTGAACATCGTAGCCCGTGTTTCGTTCGGCGTTAAAGGCGCGGTCGAGGTATTTCCGTCGCAGAATTACTTAGAAGACAAGCCGCGAGGATTTGCTCGTTCTTTATATTGCCTCGGTACGGCAGAAAAGTTAGATAAAAAGGACGGCATCCGCCAAATGGGACAAGCCGCCCTGCGCGACCAAAAAATTTCCAACGCTTTGCGTACCATCGATACCTGGTACCCGGAATTCGACAGCTACCAACGGCCGATTGCGGTGGAACCCAATGGCGCCAGTCTGGAAGCGCAACGCTTTTTCCGCGACAAGAAGACTAGGAGCCTGTCCGAGAATACCCTGGCAGGCAAGCTTCCAAGCAACCACTACCTGGCGACAGGGTGCTGGCACGCACGCAGACAACAACAATAACAATACCATAAAAAACAATGCTCTATGTTAT
>JAQTYP010000330.1 GCA_028688235.1 Methylomonas sp. | reverse complement strand
CTGCTGATGTAAATAAAAATCAAAAAACAATCGTGGCCAACGATTGACAAATCGATGCAAACCAAAAGCCCGCACAAAAGAACGCCATGGGGTTGGCATCATGCGACGTCCTCCGGCTTGTTCCGACCCATCGGGATTAACCAATAAACCACCCGCCATACCGATAGCTTGTTCATCGGACATGCTGTCCAATAGAGTCTTTAACGTACCAATGATAAACGTACAATCTGGATTCAAAAACAAAATGTAATCAGCGCCGCCAACCCGCTCGATACCTTTGTTACAGGCTGCCGCAAAACCAAGATTCTTCGCATTTCGAACGATTTCAACGCGTGGCAAACCTTCAATCGCATCCAAACTGCCATCGACAGAGGCATTGTCAACAATAACAATCTCAGAAACAATCGGGCAGGCCAGCAGAGCATCAACACATTGCCGTAAGTAATTTCCAGCGTTGTAGTTGACGACAATTGCAGAAACATTCTCTACCATCAATCTTTCCTGTCAGCCATTACCAATAAACCTCTGCTCTTGTATAAAGTATCCGAAAGAAACTCGTTTTTTCATAATTCTGCCGGCTTGCTGAGCATAAGTCCAAGGGTTTTCCGAAATTGGCCAAGCGATTTTCTCTTCTGCACGCACTCATAATGAGACCAATCAGCCGTGCTTTGGGCCGCTTTTTATACGAACCTCATCGTCGGTCGGCTTCTTGCCGCTGAATATTGCGCGCTACCAAGTTTTTGAGCCCGTCTATCCCATGATTCGGTGCATTTGTCCGGACCATGCACCCAAGCGTATTAATCGCCGATTCATTGAGCTGAAACTAAATGACGGTGGGTAGGCGATATTGGACTAACGAATATCAAGTTCGAGTTAAAAACGACCACAGATCCCCTCGGCCGAACCACAATAGCGGCCAATCCCTTCGACTTCGAGATTGATCAGGCCTTAAGCCAACCCACTGTAGCTTCAAAGACTCGCGGACATTTCGCGCGGAGAAATACTAAAGTTTTTCTTCAGTCAAAAACCTCGGCGGAACTCAAATCCAGCCCTTGTTGATCCTTTCCAGATAAAACAGGCGCATCGTTAAATGGCCATTGCACATCGATGGCGACATCATTCCAGACAATACAGCGCTCGTAATCAGGCGCATAGTAATCAGTAGTCTTATACAAAAACTCCGCGGTCTCGGACAATGTGACGAAGCCATGCGCAAAGCCTTCCGGTATCCACATTTGGTGCTTATTTTCCGCAGACAAGAGCACGCCCACCCATTGCCCAAAAGTTGGAGAACTTTTGCGAATATCTACTGCAACATCGAATACTTCACCTTCGACTACGCGAACTAATTTACCCTGTGCCATAGGAGGCAATTGGTAATGCAAACCACGCAGTACGCCTTTTTGCGATTTCGAATGATTGTCTTGCACGAATTCGCGCTTTAGTCCTGTTAATTCTTCAAACTTTCGTTGGTTAAAACTTTCGAAGAAAAAACCACGGTCATCGCCAAAAACTTTTGGCGTAAATAAAATAACGTCGGGAATACTAAGACGGGTAGTTTGCATGCGTATAATTCAGATTAAAAAACGGTTATATTATTGTGAGAGTTCGCGTTAGCCGATGTGGGTTCATTTTTTGTTTTGTGATATACACAAGCCACCCAGACCGGAGGAATCAATGCTCAATCCGTAAAACCCGACTGAGTCAGAATAAATAAAACGCAATATCAATGACTTAAAATTTCGATCTTGTCCCGCCGATTTGCTTGTGAGACTAGGGCTTAACCTTCAACCGTCCCTGCTTAAGCTGGTAACCCCGATCATTTATCTAATAATCGTTTTATCAAAATGCTTAGGAATGATCGTAAAATAACCTATTCAAGCGATAAGCGTAGGTACGGATTTATCCGCACTGTGCGAATGAATTCGCACCTGCCGTTGTCGAATTTGTTTCTACCGTATTCCTTACTATATAGATAAACTCTATTGCGAAGATTTCAGTCGAAAATAAGTTTTGATATTCGAATGTTCCGCTAGGATATTATGCCCCTTGGGTGATTAACATTGTCCTTAAAATGAATTCAGGAAAATTATTTCCGACCAAATCCTAAATTGAGCGGAGCTTAAAATACTTTCGATCCCACAAGATCACATAACGTGAAGGATACTGATATTCGCCGTATTTGGCAATAAACTTTGCCGATAACGGAGAAATAGCCGTATCTGGTGTATAGCATATTTGCATCAGGCAACCATCTACTGACTTTCTGCTGCTTTTTCAGTCTCCGTGACGGCGGTAACGCCATCTTAAAAGCGTACGCTGTCAATCACTTCACGCAAGCGTTTTAATCCGCGTATCTTACGCCATTCCTTCACGGCGTTACCGTGGTAGCCATAGAGGGAGCGACGCCCTCGTCGCGACGAAGCGTCGATCCCACCGAGGTGTAACTATTGCCATTCACACAACCTTAGATTAGAGTATGACAGCCTGCTGTCTCTTGAACTCCGGAACACTAATTTCATGAAATTCAAAATCTTGCATATAGGCGTGACCATGCTGATGGCATCGAACATAGCCTATGCCGAATCGCCCGACAACAAGACGAACGACTGGTTACTTGGGGCTAAAACGGACACCGAGCGATTCGAATTGCTGCAAAAATACCTGCGCGGCTTCGATCAGCCCATGTGGGAGGTAGGTGAACGCTTCCGCGCGGTTCACGAGGCCTTGATCCGGAATAATTACGAACTGGCCGCGTATCATTGGGACAAGATTCGCGTTACCATCCAAAACGGCTATCTCAAGCGGCCGGCACGGCAGGCGAATTCCGACACAATTTTTCTGAATGCGACATGGGGTGAGGTCAAGGAGGCTTTCGGCACAAAGGACGCCGAGAAAGCATGGGCCGGGTTCGAAAAAGCCAAAAACGCCTGCATGGCCTGCCATGCAGCAGAGTCCATGCATTACATGAACAATCAAGCCCTATTCGATCTTTCAAGCCCCAAGCAATAGCCCCCTGCCTGTAGCGGCTTGCAATCGAAAACGCCCAAACCTGGAATCAGTGCAATTTTCGACCGGGATTAAATGCAACCTAATGCTCATGAAGATGTTGCATCACCCCGGAAAATGAAAGTCAACATAGTTTTAATGTTATTTTTGTATCGTTTGATTGATCACTTTCAGAGTAATACTGCAAGTGCTAAAAAGTCGGCGAACTATCATCAAACCGTATCAGGAATTGAAGAGCTCAGTCCAAAAAACGTCTGTTTTTTTAGACGCTGTATCTAACGTCAGCATAACTATTTGGCACATCTTACGTTAGCTTGCTGCAAAACCGCTGTTAGTTATCAAGCTTTACACCGCCCCTCCTACCAAGGCCAAAACCGACGCGATAGATGTCGGGCATATCGATGCGGCCATCGCGCTTGGCGTTTTTGATTATACCGAGTCGCTCGAGATCCTCGCGAATCCCTTCCCAGCCACGATTCGCATGCTGGGCGGGTAATTTATCGGTGTCGATTCCTTGTGGCCCGTTAGGATAATGTTCTTCCCAGCGTTGATGGATGATTTCGAAGTCTGACGGCACATTTAAGCCTTCAAGTGTCGAACATACATCCCGTATCCACGGGTAATCTTCCGCGACTTCCCTTACCCGATTTTCGGAAGCTTTCCGAATGCCGCGTTTAATACTTTCGTAATGAAGGGCGAATTCGTGCGACCCGTAACGCTCACGAGAATCTTCAGCGGCTTGACGTATCGCGGCAAGAAATGAACGAGGTGATGTTAGGCCGCGGCCGTCGGCTAAGTGGCTCACCGACCAGGTATACGGTACCCCGCGCCGCTTATCCCTTCCCATCCAGGGGCCCGCCAATTGCTCAAATGCACGCCGTTGGACATCTCCTTCGCGTTTCATGCTCTCCGGCAACTGCCAATATTGTGATAGGTTAGCCAGCGGAGCGCCGGATACCGATTCGCACACTTCGCGTAAAATCTGTCCGTATCTGTTTGGCGCGTTGATCAATCGCTGCCAAAGAAGGCCGTGAAGGTCGTGTCTTGCCCAAGATAGCGTTTCTTTGGTGGCTAACAATTTCGAGGCATCGGGGAAATTGAATACAGTACGTTCGGCCTGGTCTTCTCGAAGAAATACCTTGGCAGACAAGCCGGGATAAGATTTAAGCCACAATATGGCTCGTAACAGACCGCGAACGATCTCGTCCATGCGTTTCCAGTCGTTGCTGGTTCTATCGAGAGCGTCGAAGAGGATTAATCCGCGCCAGCTCCTCGGCGATTGCATCAATTTTGCGGCGTTTTCAGGCTGCTGCTTAGGCCAAGTAACCGTTGCGCCCCAAGAATTGTCCGGGATTGACTGGTCATTTCGCTT
>JAQTYP010000329.1 GCA_028688235.1 Methylomonas sp. | reverse complement strand
GTTCAGCTCGGCCATGGCCTTGGTTTTCGCCTCAGCGGACATGCCGGCCGCCTCGATTTTCTTTTCCAGCTCTTCGACTTCGTTGCTGGCCTCGTCCATTTCCCCCAGCTCTTTCTGAATGGCCTTCATCTGCTCGTTCAGATAGTATTCCCGCTGATTTTTTTCCATTTGCTTTTTGACTCGGCCGCGGATTTTCTTTTCCATTTCCAGAATATCCACCTCGCCTTCCATCAAGGTCATCAGGCTTTCCAAGCGCTTGGCGACATCGATCATCTCCAGCATGCTTTGCTTGTCGTCGACTTTCAACGCCATATGAGCCGCCATCGTGTCGGCTAACCGGCCCGGATCATCTATCCCTGACAAGGAATTCAAGACCTCAGGAGGGATTTTGTTATTCAGTTTGACATACTGATCGAAGGAGTTGATGGCCGTCCGTTGCAGCACTTCCAATTCCTGCTCGTCTATCGTCACTTCATCTTCTAATTCGACAACGCTTGCCGCGCAATAGCCTTCGTGTTCCTGAAATTGAATCACCGAACAACGCTGCGTACCTTCGACCAGCACCTTAACCGTGCCATCCGGCAATTTCAGCAACTGCAAGATATTGGCCAAGGTACCGACCTTGTACAAATCGTCGAATTCCGGCTCGTCGATATCCGCTTGTTTCTGCGCAATCAACAAAACCTGTTTATCTTGTTTAATGGCCGCATCGAGGGCATCGATAGACATGCCTCGACCAACGAACAACGGAATTACCATATGAGGATAAACCACTACATCCCGAAGCGGCAAAACAGGAATAAGGTCGTCTTTAACTTTTACATGTGTCATTTGATGGTTGTCCTTCAGCAGGAATACGTTGGTTACCATCGTATATGAGGGCGGACCAGAAGAAAACAAGTTATTTGCCAGCCATAGGCCAAAAAAAAGGGAGTTTGGAAACAAACCCCCTTTTTATCAGTCGCTTGAAAATAAATGTTTATGAATCGGAAACAGCTCGTTTCAATTCGGACTCATAAACCAGGATAGGCTCGGCCTGGCCATTAATGACACTTTCATCGATGACAACCTTGGCAATGTTGTCGCTAGAAGGCAATTCATACATCGTATCGAGCAGCACATTTTCGACTATGGTTCTAAGACCACGCGCTCCGGTTTTTCTTTCCATGGATTTACGCGCAATCGCAGCCAACGAATCTTCCCTAAACTCCAGCTCTGCCCCTTCCATTTCGAACAAGTGCTTGTATTGTTTAATCAGCGCGTTTTTAGGTTGAGTCAAAATCTGAATCAACGCCTCTTCATCCAATTCATCCAGGGTTGCCACAACCGGCAAACGCCCGACGAACTCGGGAATCAAACCATATTTGATCAAATCTTCCGATCGCACATCGGCAAATATCTCGCCGACGTTTTTATCGTCGTCTTTGGCTTTGACTTCTGCCGAGAAGCCGATTCCGCCTTTTTCGGTACGATGTTTGATGACCTTATCCAGGCCGGCAAAGGCGCCGCCGACGATGAATAATATGTTCGCCGTATTGACCTGCAAGAACTCCTGTTGCGGATGCTTGCGACCACCTTGAGGAGGTACGGAAGCCACGGTACCCTCGATCAATTTCAACAGTGCTTGCTGCACGCCCTCGCCGGATACGTCGCGGGTAATCGACGGATTGTCTGCCTTGCGGGAGATCTTATCGATTTCATCGATGTAAACGATGCCTGTCTCGGCCTTCTCCACATCGTAATCGCATTTTTGCAGGATTTTCTGAATGATGTTCTCGACGTCTTCGCCCACGTAACCGGCCTCGGTCAGCGTAGTCGCATCGGCGATCGTAAACGGCACGTCCAGCAAACGCGCCAAGGTTTCGGCCAACAGGGTCTTACCGGAACCGGTGGGGCCTATCAACAGGATGTTGCTTTTAGCCAACTCTACATCACTTTTCTTGCTGTTGCTACGCAGGCGTTTGTAGTGATTGTAAACCGCTACCGACAGAATTTTCTTGGCTTTATCCTGGCCGATGACGTAACTATCCAGCTCTTGCTTGATCTCTTTGGGCTTAGGTAAAGCGCCGCCGCCTCCCGTCTTATCGTCTTCCGTCAACTCGTCGCGGATAATGTCGTTGCATAGCTCGACACACTCGTCGCAGACGTATACCGACGGACCGGCAATCAGTTTCCTGACTTCGTTTTGGCTTTTGCCGCAAAAAGAACAATAAAGAAGTTTATCATCGTCCTTACCTTTTTTGTCTCTACTCATAGACAGGCCTCGAGGTAATACATTGCTTCACTAGGCTGAAGAATATATCAAAAAATCAAATAACCCAATAAATTCGCCGCAAAGCGGCGAATTGGTATTTAAACATTACGGTTGGATAGAACTTTATCGACCAATCCGTATTCGACTGCTTGCTCCGAACTCAGGAAATTATCCCTATCGGTATCTTGCTGAATTTTCTCCAATGGCTGACCGGTATGATGAGCCAGAATCTTGTTCAGTTTATCGCGTATGGACAGGATTTCTTTAGCGTGAATGGCTATATCCGATGCCTGCCCCTGGAAGCCGCCAAGAGGCTGATGAATCATCACACGAGAATGCGGCAAACAATAACGTTTGCCGGCCGCTCCACCTGCGAGTAATAACGCTCCCATACTGGCAGCCTGACCGATACACATGGTGCTGACATCGGGCTTGATGAATTGCATGGTGTCATAAATGGACATGCCCGCCGTTACGGAACCACCCGGCGAGTTGATATACAAATGTATATCCTTGTCAGGATTTTCCGATTCCAAAAACAGCAACTGGGCCACCACCAGATTGGCCATGTAATCTTCGACCTGGCCAACCAAAAATATCACCCGCTCTTTCAACAAACGGGAATAAATATCGAACGAACGCTCGCCGCGTGCCGTTTGCTCCACTACGATAGGCACCAAGCCACCCGCGGCCTGGACCTCCATACTATTCATGCCATTTAGATTGATCATTCAGTTTCCTATGCTTGCTGTCGATCCATGACGTCACTAAAACCGACATTTTGGTCGGCGACTCTAGCGCGCTCGACAACCCAGGCTACGGCCTTATCTTCCAGCACCATTTGCCGGACGTCGTTCAAGCGGCTATTGTCTGCATAATACCAGTTAACGACATCTTCTGGCTTCTCATAACTCTGTGCCATACCTTCTACCACTGCTCGCACCGCATCGGCATCGGCCATGAGTTCATTTTTGCGAATGATTTCACCTAAAATAAGCCCCAAAGCTACCCGGCGTTTGGCTTGGTTTTCGAACATGTCGCGCGGCAGATTTAGATCTTCCAGTTTCATCCGGGCTTTGCTAGCGCGGTCGGCATAAGGCTTCATCAATGCCTGAATTTCTTCGTCGATCAGCGCATTAGGCAGGGTAATGTTGACGTTTTCATACAACGCATCCAGCACGTTGTTTTTCAACTTGCTTTTGATGCCTTGCGTCAATTCTCTTTCCATATTCGCTCTAACATCGGATCGAAAAGCATCGGCGTCACCTTCCTCGACACCGTAGGCTTTGATGAAATCGGCATCCAATTCCGGCAATACAGGTTCTTCGACCTTGACCATCTCGATTTCGAAGTCGGCCGCCTTGCCCGCCAGTTTTTCGCTGTTGTACTTTTCCGGAAAAGTGATGCTGAAGGTTTTGCATTCGCCGACAGACAAGCCTTTCAATTCGTCTTCGAAGCCCGGAATCATTTGCTTGCCGCCGATTTCGACCGCATAATTCTCGACCTTGCCATCGGTGAAGTTTTCACCCTCGGATATGCCGGAAAAATGTATCGTGACTTTGTCGCCTTCTTGAGAGGCGCGCTCGGCAACCTTCCAGGTTTTCTTTTGTTGTCGCAGTTTTTCGATCATATCGCCGACATCGGCGTCGGTGACGGACGCAACCGGCCTATTGATCTGCAGACCGTCCACGGCATCCAGATTGAATTCGGGATAAACTTCGAACTCGGCTACATATTCGAAACCTTCGGTTTTGTCCGCAGGCGTGATGCTGGGATGACCGGCTGGGACCAAGTTCTGTTGTTGCAAGGCTTCGAAATAAGTCGATTGAATCAGATCGCCCGCCACTTCTTGTTTAACCCGGTCACCGTATAATTTTTTCACGACATTGACTGGCACCTTGCCCGGACGAAAACCGTCAACCTTAACTTCCCGACCCAGTTTTTTGAGGCGAGTGTCCATTTTTGCCTGAAGCACATCATCAGGCAAGGTAACAGTCATTTTTCGGCTTAATTCTGATGTCTTCTCGACAGAAACTTGCATTGGATTACCTCAAAAAAATTAAATTAAGAAAGAGTGAATTTTGGGAGGGCCGATCAGCGGAAATTCATGGATTTAACGAAAGATGC
>JAQTYP010000328.1 GCA_028688235.1 Methylomonas sp. | reverse complement strand
AATGCGATTAAATCCATAGCTAAAGCCGATTCGGGATATCTCTGGCTTGCGACATGGGAAGGTGCATTGCTGGTAGAACCCAAGACTAGACGTATCGTTAAAAAATTGACAACCCTATCAGGTGACGCGGGCGACCTTGCTATAGGTATCGTTTACGATCTTCATCAGCAGCCGGGCGGTATGTTGTGGCTGGGTACCCGGAGCGGACTGATAGCTTACGATCCCGGTCAGGATCAGCTTAAACGCATTGACCTTGGCGATACGGCGAGTAATTTTGTCAATAAAATCGTGCCCGATTCCCACGGCAGGCTCTGGCTGGGTACCGGTGGAGGTTTGATCGAATATGACCCAAAATCCGGCATAAAAAGGCATTTTCGTCACGATCCGAATGATGAGTTCAGTCTGGGTAACGACTCCGTCATTACCTTATATATCGATCACAAGGATAGGGTCTGGGTTACCGGCGCATTTATTGCCGCCGGAGGCTTGAGCATTCTTGACCCGGATAATGGCCGATTTCAGCATTATCGCTACGATCCGAATGACGGTAGCAGTCTGCCGAGCGATTATGTATTGGATTTGACCGAAGATAAGCAGGGCAGGATATGGATAGCCACTGCACGAGGGTTAACTCTAGCCATGGAAACCGATAAGGGCTTTACGTTTCGTCATTTTGGCATAGACAACGGATTTTCCAACGATCGTGCCGCTAATCTGCACGTGGATCACGAAGGTAAGCTGTGGTTTTACGTACCGAGGGGGGTAACGCGATTCGACCCCGAAAAAGCGAAGTTTAGTTATTACCCATTCTCCACTGGATTCACCAGTAAGGTCGAACCGACTGCGCGGGTAGTGGTCGACGACAAAGGCATAATATATATCCCTACCGCCGACGGCGTCATGACGATTGATCCGACTGCACTAAACGATAATACTATTCCGCCGGAACCTGCAATTACCGGCATCAACGTCCTTAATCAACCTTTAGGACCTGAATACAAAGGCTCCGAGGTGAAGTTAGAAGGAAGTACCACCTCGCCAAAAAAATTGACCCTACCTTGGAGTTCCGGCTTATTTTCACTGCATTTTTCCGCAATGCATTACGCCGATCCGGAACGCAATCGTTATGCCTATAAGCTGGAGGGTTTCGACCAGGATTGGATAGAAGGCGACAGTCGTCACCGCATCGCTACTTATACCAACCTCGATCCCGGGCGCTATTTGTTTAGACTCAAGGCCAGCAATAACGCCGGTATCTGGAGCGAGCAAGAGATTAGTCTGCCCATCGTCATCACTCCAGCCTATTGGCAAACCCTCTGGTTTCGAGGGCTGTTGCTAGCCGGGGTGGTGTTGCTGCTGGCAAGCTTTTATATATTTCGTATGCGCCAATTGCGGAGGATGCAGGAGAATCTGGAACGGCAAGTCGAAAAGCGCACCCAGGAACTGACAGACATGCATCAGCAGGCTTTGGCGGCAGCTCGGATCAAAAGCGCATTTTTAGCCAATATGAGCCACGAGATTCGTACGCCTATGAATGCCATCATAGGCATGACAGACTTGGTGCTGCAATCCGGTCTCGATGCCAAGCAACGCAATTATCTGGATAAAATCAAGATGTCTTCGAATTGGTTGCTGGGTATCGTCAACGATATTTTGGATTATTCCAAGCTGGAGGCCGGTAAATTGGTATTGGAGCATACCGGCTTTTATCTCGAGGACGTGTTGCAGTATTTAAAAGACGTGACGCCGTCCTTGCTTGAGAACAAGGCGCTGACCTTGGAATTCAATGTCGATGCAGCTGTGCCCGAGACGTTGATGGGCGATCCTTTAAGATTGGGTCAGGTATTGCTTAATTTTTGCAGTAACGCCATCAAGTTTACGCATTCGGGCAAGGTGATGGTGTCGGTGCAATGCCTCGATATTTCTGCCGATCAGGTACTGCTGAGGTTTAGTGTGACCGATACCGGAATAGGTCTTAGCAGCGAGCAACAAGGTCGGTTATTCGAAGCCTTTAATCAAGCCGATAATTCCACTACTCGAAAATACGGCGGCACCGGATTGGGCTTGTCGATCTGTAAAAAACTGGTTGATGCAATGGGCGGTGAAATAGGTGTCGAAAGCGAATTAGGCAAAGGCAGTTGCTTTTATTTTACGCTGGCGCTGCCAAAAGCCGGCGCTGTGCAACGGCTTTATTCCGAACCCGTTATGTCCGATGACGCTTTGGCTTCGCTGCAACAGGCCTATTTATTGGTCGTGGAAGACAATCCCGTCAATCAAGAACTGATGATGGCGGTATTGGCCAATAAAGGCCTAAGAGCGGACTTGGCGAACAATGGACAGGAAGCAATAGCGATGGTCGATCACCGCGATTACTCGGCGGTGCTGATGGATTGCTTGATGCCGGTAATGGACGGTTTTGAAGCGACGCGCATTATTCGCAGCAATCCGCGTCATGCCGATTTGCCTATTATCGCGATGACGGCCAATGTCATGCAGCAAGATCGGCAACGCTGTCTGGATTCCGGGATGAACGATCATATCGGGAAACCCATAGACTGGAGGCAATTATTTCAAGCCTTGGCCCGTTACATCAAGCCGAGGGCACAGCAGGTGCCTTTGCCATTTACATCCGACGAAGCGGGCGAGGACTTGGACTTTCCGCAACTGCCGGGAGTCAACCCTCAACGTGCTAAGTTCCAGGTGAGTCATAATTTGCAGCTTTATTGCAAGTTATTGGCCGTTTTTAAAGAAAACCATGCCGACGATATGGCGTTGATTCGATGGCATTATCGGGCTGGGGATAGGAAAGGTGCTGCGGAAATAGCGCATAAGTTGGCCGGTAGCGTCAACTCCGTCGGACATGAACAACTTGCGAGGCTATTGAATTCGCTCGAACAAATATTCAGACAGGATGACGATGTGATGCCGGAGTCGCAATTACAGCGTGCCGAAGAGTTGTTGACTGAATTGACTGGGGCCATTGATCGCTACATGTGTCAAAAGCGGACAGGCATTGAACGCCAATTTTAAGAGATCGGTCGGAATGTGGAAAGTGTTTGAGGATCACGATCAATGGGATGGCTATTGGAATCAAGCTAGGAAGGCTGCTTAATTGACCGCCTCAGTTTGAATCGCAGCCTCTATTCGGTCTTTGCGGCCGACCATGCGATGCCGGCTAATAACCGGCTGTTGGAAATGCGTAAAGTCATCGTATGACGGCTCGCGTCTGGTGCTAATCCGACAAACCGTGTGGATTTGTGCGCTTAGCGACAGGTCCGGCATGCGCGTGTTCGTCGATTACGATCGCTAGTCGGCAAAATCCGTGACGATTATAATTGGCCCTGATTTTGAATGGTTATTCAAAAACAACGCCGCATTTAACAACTACTATGCCGATGAAATTATACATGACGCCCGGTTCGTGCTCGACCGGCATCCATATTTTGCTGGAAGAACTCGATCTGGTTTTCGAGGCTCATATCGTCAACTTAATGGCCGGAGATCAGCATAAACCGGACTATTTGGCTCTCAATCCCAAGGCGACGATTCCGGTTTTGGTCAAAGACGACGGCGGCGTGTTGACCGAATTCGGGGCCATCGCCTATTGGCTGGCGCGCCGCTATCCCAAGGCCGGCTTGCTGCCCGCCGATGTCGACGACGAGGCTCGGGCGATAGAGTTGATCGATTACGCGGTAGGCACCGTGCATGGCCAAGGGTTTGCGAGGATTTTTACCACCGACAAATTCACGCCGAATCCGGCCGATTTTCAGGCCGTCAAGGACCAAGGCTTGAATATCGTCAAACAGGGTTTCGAGCTTATCGATACGATGTTGCCTGCAGAGGCTTATGTCTTGGGTAGTTTCGGCATTGCCGATGCGGCTTTATTCTATGTCGAATTCTGGGCCGACAAGTCGGGCATCGAATTGCCGAAAAACTGCTTGGCCCACTACCGTTTGATGTGTTCGCGCCCTGCTGTGCGCAGGGTATTGATGGAAGAAGGCTACCGTTTGTAGGCTTCCAACTTAAGCCGGGACAGTCAGAGGTTAAGCCTCCCTCTGTGTCCCGTTTTAAACGAGAAGCCCCGTTTGGATTAGCTTGGGTTGCCGCAATAAAACTCCAACAGATTTTAGGTAAAAACATGACATTGATTGAACAAAACGATACGCCTTCCGTGGCTTATCAGGCCATAGACGACGATCACAGGGAATTCATCGAACTGGTGAATGCGCTCGATGGCGCCGGCAATGCCGAATTTCCGGCATTGTTTCAAGCATTGTACGAACACACGGAGCGGCATTTCGACAAAGAGAACCTTCTGATGGCCGAGTCCGGTTTTCCGGCCGAAGGCGAGCATAAGGGCGAGCATCAACGCGTATTGGGCGAATTCAAG
>JAQTYP010000327.1 GCA_028688235.1 Methylomonas sp. | reverse complement strand
AAGCCATTCATGGTTCGACTTTGCTCACCACGAACGGCTTAACCTCTGACTGTCCCGGCTTAAGTTGGTAGCCTAAAAAACGATACAGGTCATTAAGGCGGGCAAAAACGGCAGCCCGGTATTCGCTGAAAGCCCGTTGGTATCGACAGCACGCGGACATCCGCCGCCGACTGACAAGCCTCTCGCTGGAGGTTTATTGTGGCATAGTGACGGGACTTATTGAAATCCTGAGCCGATTCGAGCGGCAGGTGACCGGGTTATGACGGGAAGAGAGATTGGAATGCGTGTCACGCACACAAAAATCAGGCGACAGGCGCAGAAGTCATACCTTACCGCTTATCTGCGGCATGAAACAAAAATGCAGCAGCAACAGATTCTGAAAGCGGTGTATCAGCCAGAACGTCAGCAGCAAAATTGCCAGGGAAATTTCCGGCAGCCAGGCGTCGGCCACGGTTTCCGGCAAAAAGACATTGGCCAAGCCCACGCCACCCAGCATGCTAAGGATAGGCAGCAGGTACAATACCAGGGAGCTCAGCAGCAAATGCGAGTCGTCGATGGCGACCGTCACCCGGTCGCCGACATTTAATGACCGGTCGCAATCGACCGCAAACTCGCGCTTGGGCAGCCATTTGGATAATGCGGCGGTGCCGCAAGTGCTTTGCTGGATGCAGCCCCCGCAGGCACCGCCCTGCAAGGCCTTGATCCAGACCTGGCCGGCATCGATGCGGGTGACGATGGCGGCTTCTTCAATCACGGCGATCTCTCCTAAAACTCATCGGCTCTCCTACTTGCTAAGGATTCCGTCAAAAATAACTTTCCGGAATTCGGATTGTGCCGAACCGTACGATTATCCCCCCTCTTTGAAAAAGAGGGGCTGGGGGAGATTTTTTAATAAATCCCCCCTCTATCCCCCTTTTTCAAAGGGGGAAGTTATTTGTAGCGAGACCCTAAGCTTCTTCAGTTACAGAAAAAAGTCCGTCATGCCCGCCGGGAAGCGGGCATCCAGTGCCTTGGCTGGCGAGCTTCGAGCTACCCGTTCGGTCTGGATTTCGGCATTCCCCTTGTGCCCCAGAGGCCAGCCGAAATGACGATCGATAGGACACCATGGGGAATTAGCTGAAGCCGCTTGCTAATCAGGCCGGCTCTTGCTTCTATGCGCCGCTTTATCCGAATTAGCCATGGCCCCGAAAGCGGGTATTACGCCCAGGCGGATTCGATTTGTTGCAGCCAGTCCTGTAAACGCGTGTCGGAAAGTTCTTTTTGGTTGTCCTCGTCCAATACCAGGCCGACGAATTGGTCGTCCAACACCGCTTTGGACGCGGTGAAGGTATAGCCCTCGGTACCGGTAAAACCGACGAAATTGGCGCCGCAGTCGGCAAACGCATCGTACAGCATGCCTAAGGCGTCGACGAAATTTCCGGGGTACCCTTCTTGATCGCCCAATCCGTACAATGCAATGGTCTTGCCGGAAAAATCGGCTCCGGCCAGATTAGGCATGAACTCTTCCCAGCTTTCCGTCGATGTGCCGGCGGTCAGTCCCGGCAATTCGCCCTCGCCGTAAGTCGGGGTGCCGATGATCAAAACGTCGTAGGCCAACAAATCGTCGATAGACGCTTTCTGGATATTGACGGGTTTATCGCACAAGGCGTCGCCCAGTTGCTTGTGTATGGTTTTGGCCACTTTACGCGAGTTGCCGGTATCGGTTCCGAAAAAAATGCCTACTTTAGCCATGGTCGTTACTCCGTTATTAAAAAATTAAAGCTGAATCTGCAGTAAACCTGCCTGCGGTGCAGGTTGCTGTTCCTGCCACTGTTGAGGGGTGAAAGTCTTCAAGGTCACCGCGTGCAAACGCCCGCTGGCCAGGGGTTCGCTCAAGGTTGCCATGACGCCCTGATGTTGCTTGACCATGGTCTGACCGGCAAAACTTTCGCTGACCACCTTAATGCTCAGGTCGCAGCCCTGGCCTTCGATGGCGATTTGCGCCTCCGGATAATCCTTCAAGATCAAGGCTTCCACCTCCGAATGGGTGATGGTATTGCTGGCCGCATTCTCTTCGGCGGGTTGCACCGCGGCTTGCAGCAATGGTAACAGGCTACCGTCATTATTCATGGATTCGACGATATCCGCCCCGCCTATCAGTTCGCCTTTGATGAACAATTGCGGGAAAGTCGGCCATTTCGATACCGATGGCAGCCGGTCGCGGATGAAAGGCGCCTTCATCACGTTGACGTAGGCGTAAGGCACTTTGGTAGCGTTTAATATTTCCACGGCCTTGGCCGAGAAACCGCATTCGGGCGCCGTCGGCACTCCCTTCATATAAAGGATGACGGGATTGTCGGCCAGTTGCTTGAGGATGGTTTCTTTGGTGCTCATATTATAATTCCATATATTGCTAGGGTTGTTGTCTGCCACCTGAAAGTTTATTCGCCTCCCGACAAACGCCGAGGCTGGTCCGCATCCTCCGACTCCCTTTCCACAACCTGTATCTCGGCCTCGCCTTTGATCACGTCGGCATTGACGATGCAACGCTCGATGTTGGTTTTGGAGGGCAGTTCGAACATCGTGTGGCGCAAGACGTGCTCCATGATGCTGCGCAAACCGCGGGCGCCGGTGTCTCTGGCGATGGCCTTTTCGGCGATTTCGACCAGGGCGTCCTGGGTAAACTCCAGTTCGACGTCGTCGTAGGCAAACAACTGCTGATATTGTTTGACCAGCGCATTTTTGGGCTCGGTCAACACTTGTATCAAGGCATCGACGTCCAAGGGCTCCAATGGCGCCAATACCGGAAAACGGCCGATGAATTCCGGAATCAAGCCAAAACGCTTCAAATCGTCCGGCTGAGTCGCATTCAGCAAAGCCTCGAGCGTGGGTTTTTCATTGGAATCTTGGACCTCCGCGTGAAATCCGATCGCGGTTTTAGGCGGTAGCAGGCGTTTTTCCACATGCTTTTCCAGCCCCGGAAAGGCCCCGCCGGAGATGAACAAGATATTACTGGTGTCTATCATCACGGTGTCGCTGCCGTCTTTGCGCCGGCCTTTGGCATTGATTTTGACGTGCGAACCTTCGACCAGCCGCAACAAAGCCTGCTGCACGCCTTCGCCGGATACGTCGCGAGTACCGAAAGCCTGCTCGGGACTGCGGGCGATCTTGTCGACTTCGTCGATATAGACTATGCCCCATTCGGCTTTGCCTATGTTGCCGTCGGCCACGTCCAGCAAACGCACCAGGATGTTTTCGACATCGTCGCCGACATAGCCGGCCTGCGTCAGGGTGGTCGCGTCCGCCACGGTAAAAGGCACGCCGACGATCTTGGCCAGGGTGCTGGCCAACAAGGTTTTGCCAGTACCGGACGGGCCTATCAACAGGATATTGGACTTGCCGATTTCGACGGAGGTATCGGCCTCGCCCAGGGCACCGGTCTTGACGCTTTCGTGTTTCAGCCGCTTATAGTGGTTGTACACAGCGACCGATAAAATCTCCTTGGCCAAATCCTGACCGATCACGTATTGATCGAGCATGGGCTTGATTTCGAGCGGCTTGGGCAGTTCGCCCTGCATCTCGTTCAAATCCTTCTTCTTACCCCAGCTGGACACCACCTGACTGGCTAACATCACGCAAGCTTCGCAAATATAGCCTTCGGTGCCGGCAATCATAGGCACGGAAGCCGAAGCCTCTATGCCGCAAAACGAACAGTGCTTGGATTCTTTGGCCATCATTTTCACCTTTGGGTCGGGGGCGGCTTTTCCACCATTGTGAATAACGGTACGCGGCGCGTACCTTACGATTTTACTGCCGGCAGGCTTGCCAGCCAGGTTCGCTGGCAATTGCGCCGTGAGCGTTCCTGCATCAATTGCTTGATCTTGGGCGTGGCCTTTTTCAACGACAAGGTCTCGCCCGGTATGATCTTGGTGCACTGGATAATGTGAAAACCGATTTCGGTCTCCACGGCAGCGCTGATTTCGTTTTCTCTGAGCGCGAACAACACGGCATCGAGTTCGGGATACAAGGTACCGGCCTTGACCGTACCTAATTCGCCGCCGTTGAATGCGGTCGGACACTCCGAATTCTTCAAGGCCAGATTCGCAAACTTGTTGGGCTTACGCTTCAGGGTTTCGGCGATCTCGTCTATTCGGCGCTTGGCCGATTCCCGGGTATTCTCGGGATAATCCGGATTGATGCTGATCAGGATATGCCGGGCGGTGCGTCGTTCCGGAATCCTGAATTTTTCCGGGTGAGAGTGGTAAAAAATTCCGATTTCCACCTCGTCGACCCTGGGCGCCCGCGACGCCACTTTTTCCAGTACCGTATTGACCTTGCATTGCCTGTATAGTGCCGATTTCAAACTGTCCTCGGTCAACTGATTGGTCTCCAGCGCCGCCGCGAATGCCGCTTCGTCC
>JAQTYP010000326.1 GCA_028688235.1 Methylomonas sp. | reverse complement strand
ACAAGGCTTCTGGAGTCATGGCGGCCGAATTTGATTGCCGGATTATTTGCGCTGTCTTCCATGATATTTGATTTAGTGGCGATTTATGAGTAAAGAATTTAAAAAATCACATTTTAGTTGAGTGCCATACGAGTTTTTTTAGCTCGCCACCCCAATTAGTCTAGTGTTTTTTGTTAGTTGATTTCGGCTCTATTATGTCTACCATAAAAACCAATGTCAAGATTTCTGCCGTTGACTCAGGCGATTAAGGGGGGAGTATATTTCCCCGGAAAAGTAGGGGGTTTATAAAGTGAGCTGCTCAAAGCGGAAAAGGGGATGCTAACGCGCCCCCTTATCAATAGCCGCCAATAGGCGGCGACTCATTGCCACAGGTTGTCTATCTCGTGACAGGAGGGAGGATCAATAAAACACCCTGAACGACCGTTGAATCTGGTCGAATTCGTATAAATAGGGCTTAGCGACGTCGTGGTTGGCGGCCACGACCAGAAGGTCGTGGGAAAATACCGAAGTGTTATACCAGTTGAAGCTGCCTTCGATGACGATGTAGTCGTCTATGACGCAGTACTTGGAATGTATGGGCGAATAGGGTACGGGATGGTCGTCCTGGCCGTACACCAGGCCAACAGGGATGCCGGCCCATTTCAGGCGTTGCACGGCCGGCAACAACGGCCGGTTCAGTTCCTCGTGCATAGGGCGTTCGACGCCGATTCGTCCTTGCCTGGCCAGGTGGCCGTTGAACAATAGATGCACGTAGACCCCGCGTTCCTTGGCTTGAATCAAGGCGTTGACGACGCTGTCGTGATGATCGCCCAGCAAATCGCCTATCAAAAATAGACAGATTTTGATCGAGTGTCTGGCTCTGTGTATCTCGGCCAGAATCGCGTGATGCGGTCTATAGATTTTGCCGTTGGCCATCGTATGGCGACCGAAGGTATAGAGCAGATTGAAAGGGCTTAAAGGATCGATGCCGTATTTTTGTATCACCCCGCCGCGCTGGCTTTGAAAGATGTTGTCCAGCAGGCGGCAGACGCCTCTGGAATGGAAGGTCATGCCCGATTCCCAGTTGGCCCACCAGCGATCGAAGGTGATGTTGAACGAGCCCAGGATAGCGTCTTCGTCGTTGAAGATGACGAATTTGGTGTGCATGTCCGGTTCGACTTCGATCAAGTGATGTTGGGTGGTGCAGAACACCCCTATCAACTCTATGCCGGAGCGTTTCAGGTTGGCGTAGGTCTGGCTATTGGTCAGCGTCATCTTGCGCCAATCGACGACGCATTGCACCCAAACGCCTTGGTGGCTGGCGTGTATCAGGTGATTGACGAAGTCGTTGTCGTCTATGCAGTCGACGCTGACCTTGATGGTGCACAAGCGGTTGGGATTGTCGTGCTTGGCTATGATGACCTTGTCGATATGGTCGTGGATGAAACGCTTGGGGTGGTAAGGATGATATTGCTGGCCTTTGGTAAATTTAGGAATCAGATTCAGCGAATCGAAATGATGGTTGTACCAGTCCACATCGGCTTGCAGTTCGCCGGCATTCAACTCGTAGGTGCGGTAATGATTGGGCGTGGCGTGTTCGTCGGTAATCGTGCGTTGCTGGTGGTGGCCGTCCTGCATTTGGTACCAGTCCATGAAGATATATTCGCTACGGGACGCTATCGAATGCTCTCCGAGATGCACGATGAACGAAAACTTGATGCAGTTGATCCTGCCGAAGTGGCTGGAGTGAGGGTGTACGAAAAAATCCCGCGTCGCCCGCTTATGCCTGTCCCATTGGATATCGAAGGCGTCGGTATCGACGATATAGGTCTCGCAGACGCTGTCTCGGTAAACCTTCACGATGACTTTCAGATTGGCCGACATGCCGTGAAACATGTCGAACTCGATTCTGCCCCAGCGCAGATTGAAGGTGTCTTTGAAATCGTTGGTGCGCTGAAAATATCCCCCCAGTTTGCCAAACACCGGTTTTGCATAATGTTCTGCTATTTGCATCTCGTGATCCCGAATGAAACAGATAGGGAATTATGCACCAAATGGCGGATGGAAACAGAATGGCGATGACTTTCGCGGTAACGGTCATGAAGGCTCAGCATCATCCGGGTTCATGAAAGTAAAGTCGCGGGGCATGGTTTCTCGCCAGACAGGACGCCGTGAATACGTCCGTGTAGGCTCGATGGCGACATCCTTGTCGCCGACGCCTGTACGGCAAGCAACCATGCCCCGCGAGTTTTTGCTTGCGTCGTTACACTGCTGCCGGCAAGTTCGAATCTGACCTATCCGATCTCGTCATGGTGTTTTTTTAACGTACTACCGGCCGGTTTGAAGGTGTGTAAGTCTGCTTCGGTTTCGACGCCTTGAACCGCGCAGCCCCAATTCAATTGCTGATCCTGCGTGAAGCGTTTGCCTAATTGCCAGGCGATTTGGGCGCGGGCTAATTCCACGCCCAAGTAAAAGGCATGGCCGCCGTCGGATTCGATGCCTAATTTCGGATAGAGGTCGAAAGGGTCAAGCGCGCTATAAAAACCGTCGCGGTTGAATATGTGCAGCCCTTCGCTGCTGACCTGGATGCGGTAGCTGGGATCTTTGATTTCGACGGCAATAGCTTGGATTTCATCCAGGCGGTAGGGGAAGGGCGCGGTATCGTGGACGGTCAATAAATCGGCCGAGATGTGTTTGGGTAAACAGTTGGCCTGCTTGGCCGCATACATGATGCGGCGGGCGCTGTCCGCTTCCCTGATCGCGCGACAGGCATGCTTGCTGACCTCTGTGGCCAGGATATGGTTGATGTTGAGTTCCGAGCAAATCCCAAGCAGTAAGGCGTTCATGCCGGAGGTGTCGGCGTGAGTCAGTTCGGTTAGATTGCCGACGCCCATCATCATTTCGATATCGGGGTAGCGTTGGCGGAACTCGTAATTTCGGACGATGGATTCGGTAAAACCGAAATGTATCGGGTCTAGTATCGGATCGACGATAAAAGCTCGGTTTTTGCGCTGTAGTGTTGCTATCGCTTTGTCCAGCGTGCTCGAGTCGCCGTGCGCCTGCGGGATCAGGATAGGCGTCGTTTCGACTTCGTCGGCTATCCACAGGCTTTTTTCGGTCAGGCTCAACATGTAATCGGCCCCGGCCTTGCCGCCTGCCAACAAATCCGCGTCTTCCAAAGAGTCTATGCTGACCGTGAAACCTTCCAGTTTCAGCGCTCGGATACAGTCGACCAAATGCGGAAATGGCGTGCCGGGCAAACAGCCGATGTCGATCACGTCGGCGCCGTTGGCCTTATAGTAATAAGCGCGCCGGACGACTTCGTCGACGCTGATATTGGGCGCATCGACGATTTCGGCGAAAATTTTGGTTTGGTATTGGCTTAGGTCGTAATGGTGGGCGCCCTTGCCGAAATACAGCGGCAAATCTTTGACTTCTTCGGGGCCGCGTTCGACAGGCACGCCGAGTTGCTTCGACAAAGCTTCGATGTCGCCGCGGCAGCGTCCCGGAATGACGATACGAGTCGCGCCTTCCGTGTCTTTCAAGCGCCGGCCTATCATTTCGGTCGTCATTAACGCGGCCACCTTGACGCCCATTTCCTTGACCTTGTAATAAAAATCAGGCTCCATTGCCGCCAGAATTTGGCGCAATTGTTTTTCGGCCAATTTGCCGGTCAAAAACAGGATACGCTCGGGTTCCGTGCTCATGTTAACGACGCCAAGCGGCGCAATACGGCTGCTTTCAGTTCGTCGACGTTCTCGACGACCTGAGTAAAGGGAAAGGTTTTGATTTTGTTGGTGGCTTCCAAATCGATGGGGCGAGGGTAGACCATGACTTTTTTATTGCCCGGCGCGGTGGTTTCCATCTCGGGGGCGATGTCGCACGGATAGACGATACTGGGTACTCGGCATTTGCCGGCTTGCGAATAGAGGTTGGTCACCAAGGAGTCGGCGATGCCCAGCACGCATTTGGCGATGGTATTGGAAGTGGTCGGCGCCATCACCAAGGTGTGATAATAACCTTTGTAGAATTTGCCGACCGGCGGTGCCGAGGCGGCCTTGTCGCGGTAGACCGGCATTTTGTCTTTGACGTCGGCGAGCGATACGCCATACATTTTCAGCACCTCTTCGCCTGCCTGGCTCAGATATAAGTCGACGTTGTCCAGCGTCAGCATGAAAGCCAGACATTCTTCGATATAATGCCCGGAGCCGGTGACGGCCCAGGCCAGCCGCGGTGATTTCATGACGGGTCTGGATAAAAAGGGTAGGGCATTATACCCGAGTGCGTAAAATAGGCTTCTCGTTTAAAACGGGACAAAGAGGGAGGCTTAACCGTTCGTCCTGAGCTTGTCGAAGGGTGAGCGGTTAAGCCATTCATGGTTCGACTTTTCTCACCACGAACGGCTTAACCTCTGACTGTC
>JAQTYP010000325.1 GCA_028688235.1 Methylomonas sp. | reverse complement strand
GTCGAGCTCGGCCCCGGCTTGCTGGGGCAAGTTTACGACGGATTGCAAAACCCATTGGACTTGTTGGCTACGGAATTCGGTTATTTTCTGCCGCGCGGCGTCGATTTGCCCGCATTGGATAGGAATACTAAATGGGCGTTTACGCCCTGCGTGCAGTCCGGCACTAAATTACATGCGGGCTCCGCTTTAGGGACAGTGCAAGAGCGCCGCTTCAAACATCAGATCATGGTGCCGTTCGACATCAAAGGCGAAGTAGAGGTGACGTGGATACAGCAAGGCAATGTGACGGTCGACGAAGCGATCGCTAAAATCCGCTTGAGCGGTGGCAAAGAACAGATCGTCACACTGAAACAACGCTGGCCGGTCCGCAAGCCGTTGGCGCAAGACCTGCTTCGCAATAATCTGAGCCAACGCCAATATCCAAGCGAACCCTTGATCACCCACCTACGCTTGGTCGATACCTTTTTTCCGATCGCCAGAGGCGGCACGGGTTGTATTCCGGGACCGTTCGGCGCCGGAAAAACCGTGTTGCAAAGCCTGATCGCCCGCAACTCCGATGTGGACGTCGTGATCGTCGTGGCCTGCGGCGAACGGGCCGGCGAAGTGGTCGAAACCATCACCGAATTCCCGCTGATGACCGACCCCAGAACCGGCGGTTCATTGATGGATCGCACCGTCATCATTTGCAACACATCCTCCATGCCGGTTGCCGCTCGCGAGGCGTCGATCTATACCGGCATCACGCTGGGTGAATATTACCGGCAAATGGGCTTGAACGTTTTGCTGCTTGCCGACTCGACATCGCGTTGGGCGCAGGCCATGCGGGAAACATCGGGGCGCCTGGAGGAAATTCCCGGCGAAGAAGCCTTTCCGGCTTATCTGGATTCGTCGATCAAAAACGTCTACGAACGCGCCGGCGTCATCACCGATAGCAACGGCGCAAGCGGCAGCTTGACGATGATAGGTACGGTATCGCCGGCCGGCGGTAATTTCGAGGAACCCGTCACCCAATCGACCTTGAGTACAGTGAAAACCTTTCTGGGCTTGAGTGCCGATAGAGCCTACAAACGTTTCTATCCGGCCGTCGATCCTTTGCTGTCTTGGTCGCGTTATCTGGAACAACTTCATCCTTGGTATCAACGCCATCTGGCCCCGGATTGGACGGAGCATGTAGAGCGGCTTTTGCAATTGCTCGCTCACGGCAACAACGTCTATGAAATGATACAAGTGGCCGGAGAAGAAGGCGTCACACTGGAAGACTTCGTGGTCTATCAACAGGCTACCTTTATCGACATGGTCTACCTACAGCAAGACGCCTTCGATAACGTCGACGTGTCGGTGCCTTTGGAACGCCAGAAGGAAGTATTCATGCTAATCGTCAAGCTGATAGACACCGAACGCCAGTTTGCCAACCAAAATCATGCCCGGGATTATTTCACCCGATTGACCGGCTTGTTCAAGAACCTAAATTATGCAATTTGGAATTCGACAGAGTACAAACAGCTGTGGGACAAAATTGTGACGTTAAATTAAATAGCCGACGGCTTGCTATTGGGTTTAAGCAATTGCGTCGGTTTGAAAATTGAATCAGAAAAAATCGCGATAAACGGCCGACACAATCCGGCCGTTTTTGTTGGTAATATATAATTCATACTTCGGGCTTCTCGTTTAAAACGCGACAAAGAGGGAGGCTTAACCGTTCGTCCTGAGCTTGTCGAAGGGCGAGCGGTTAAGCCATTCATGGTTCGACTAGCTCACCACGAACGGCTTAACCTCTGACTGTCCCGGCTTAAGTTGGTAGCCCATACTTCGCACATACAGCTTAGGATTTCGTCAGAAATAACTTCCGCTTAGGGTTCCCATGTTCCGCGTGGGAACCTGCTCAGGGATGCTCTAGCGTCCCGAACCGATGAGCGGTTCAGGCTACATTCCTACGCAGAACATGGGAACGATGAAAAACTAACTTGAAATTTTCCGGGTTTAGGTTTGCCCTTACCCTATAATCCGCTTCTGTATGCTAACGCGAAAAATACAAAGGAAAGAACATGAAATAAGTTGGAGGGGGTTCGGTGACGCGATTGACAGGTGTCGGCGGCAGGGATAGCCGCCCGCCAAGCCTACAAGGATGTATTAACGGCGTCCTGTCAAGCAAGTCACCGAACCTACACAACGATTACTGTTTCGAGAAGTTATTTTGTGCATATTCCTAAAGTAATACCTGGCTTGCAGGTAACCCAGAGTACTTCAAATCATTATTTTGATACAGACCTTATGCGAAAAATCAATCACTTGTTGCTTGCTGTTACGCTCAGTATATTTCTGAACGGCTGTGCCAGCTTAGGCAAGGGCATCATCGAGGGCATACTGGAAAAACAGGAAGAGCAGGATACCCGTTTGTGCGAGATTACCGGCGATAAATTCACCGGCCTCAAACCGCAATTAGAAGTGTCCGGGCGAAAAATGAAGGTGATGATGGTACACGGTGTAGGCAACCATCTACCAGGTTATGCTACCGAATTTTTGGAAAAGCTGGCCAAGGAACTGGAGCTACCGATAACGGCGAAGGCTTATAAAAACATCACGCTAGCCTCTCCCAACGATCCCACCCAGCATTTGGGAAATCTTAGAATCAACCGGTATCTGAATAAGGACAAAACCCAGGAACTGCTGTTTTACGAATTGACTTGGTCGGAAATCACCGCGAAGGACAAGGAGGTGTTGTCATACGACAACTCCGGTGAGCAATCATTTCGCAGGGCAGAGGTCAACGACTTGCTAAAGAAGTTTTCCAACGACACAGGTCCCGATCCCATCATTTACTTGGGGGAAAAACGCCAAGACATCTTGACCGCATTCTCGCAATCTTTTTGCTGGATGGTGAGCGGCGACTGGGACACCCTTCCCGACAATGTGCATCAGGTCTGTTCATCGAAAAACGTCACGCCCTTTTATAACGACAGTTACGCCTTCGTTTCGCACAGCTTAGGTAGCCGGATTACCATCGATGGCTTGCAACGCATTGCCTCGCTTTATACCCAGGGTCAAAACGCCGGCTATTACACGGCGGTCGCCAACGTCTTGAAAAACAAGGACGTGCCCATTTATATGATGTCCAACCAGTTGCCTATGCTGCAATTGGGCAGGACACTGCCTGAGGTCACCAATCAAGCCGCCGATTATTGCCAACCCACGGGCAATAAATATGACGAACGCATTCTGAGAAACACCAATATCATCGCCTTCAGCGACCCCAACGATCTGTTGAGTTATGCGCTACCCTATGGCTTCGTCAACAAATATCTGGATTCCAGACTTTGTGTCAACGTCACCAACATCAACATCAACGTTGCCAAAATCTACGACGCGTTCGGCTTAGGGAAGCTGGCAAACCCGCTCGACGCGCATATCGGCTACGATACGGACGACAGGGTTATTGCATTGATCGCCAAAGGCATAGCCAACGATAAAACGGCGCCTATCGTCAACGAACGCTGCCGTTGGACCGAAACCATTCAATGATTTCGGCGTGGGTTTTGCCCAATGCCGACAGCCTGTCGTATTCCTCCCGCCGCCTGATGCCTTCCTCCGAAACGTCGCGGCGGGACTGGAACATATCCATCATCGTCGAGCCGCAGACGCAGTTTCTGTAGACTTCGACGATGACCTGACCTCTTTCGTCTTCGGCCTGTTTCAGCGACGACCGGCCCGAACTCATGTCTCGAGTCTGCAACAGAAAGTCGGTTTCGCTGACGTATTCACGGCCGCAGTTATTGCATTTCCTTGGGAATTTAAGCGGTAGTGCTATCAAACCCTTCAGTGAGTCTTCGTCCATAGCCTTCTCGTCAAAGTCAGGCGAAACGCCTTGCATCGTTGGGTAATTTGGCAAAAACCGGATGCCGGGGTATGCCGTAAGGCTCGGGATAATATACGCCGGCCAGATGCAAGCCGTGCGGCGGGGCTGTCATCGCGGCTCGCGAACGGTCTTTTATTTCCAGCAATTGTGCAGCCCAATCCGGGGCTTGTTTCCCCATGCCGATTTCCATCAGCACGCCGGCGATATTTCTGACCATGTGATGCAAGAAGGCATTGGCGCAAATGTCTATGATCACTTGCTCGCCGCTACGGTGAACCTCGATGAAATGCATGTAGCGGTTAGGGCTTTTGGATTGACAGCCTTGGGCGCGAAACGAGGAAAAATCGTGTTCGCCCAGCAAAGATTGAGCGGCCGCATGCATCGTTCTTTCATCCAGAGCCTGATAACACCAAGTCGCCTGCGTGCGCAACAGTGCCGACTTCATCGGCCGGTTCAGTATGACGTAACGGTAAAAACGGGCGATCGCGCTGTAACGGGCATGAAAATCGCCTATCGCCTGTTGAGCCCAGGTAATCCGGATATCGTCCGGCAAGCG
>JAQTYP010000324.1 GCA_028688235.1 Methylomonas sp. | reverse complement strand
AATAATATTCTTCCACGAAAATCGCCTTTGGTGGCCTTGCTGGAACCTGTCTCCTATACTAAGGTCAATGCAGTAAGCCGGATTCGACTCCAACCTTCGTTGGATATGCCGGAATAGTAGCCGAGGAGCACGCCATGAATAATACTTATTTTTTACCTAAACTGCTTGCTGGCATTTTGGTATTGCTGATATTGATCCTTTTGCACGTGATACCTCTTCCAATTTTGGAACTGCTGATTTTGTACGTGATGATTTTTAGGCCGATCTGGTTTAAAAATTTGGTAGACCAATTTTACGATAGCTGACACTAATTCTGCTTTCCGATCGCTTATACACCACGGTGCGTTCGATCCTGAAAGCTTTTCGGGATTTGCAACTCATCGACATCAATCGAATGGGTTTGGAACGGGTGCTGGACAACGGCGGCTTCAATCATGTGATCGAAAACGCCAAGGAAGCTTTCGATTAATCCTAACGATCATGAAAACACTGAATGTCGGCTGAAATAAAAAAGGCCCACAGGGGTGGGCCTTTTTGGATTTACGCCTGAGCGTAAAACGCGTGCGTCGATTAAGCTTGACGACGGCGAGCCGCGCTCATGGCAGCCAAGCCCAGACCCAGCAGGCCTAATGTCATTGGCTCAGGAACATTGGTGCGAGGAGTATCATAATTGTATCTTACAGTAATGTTAGCTAATGCTTCAGTATTGATTTGAGCTATCAGATTTCCGGCGCCGGTTGCGTTGGAAGAACCGGCAGCGCCCACGTTAATATCATAAGTACCCACGCCGATGTAAGAAGCAAAACCTGACAACAATGTCAAAGAATTTGAGTTTGTACCACTGATTGGGCCTAGGGAAGTACCTGAAGTTCCAGAAAAATCGATACTGCCATCAAATGCGCTTAAACCCACGCTGCTTGAACCCAGAATATTTAATGTGTCGGAGATGGGGCCGCCAAAAGTCAGTGCACCTTGCGCATTAGCGGTGACAGTCGAATCTGCGGCATCCAAACTTTCGAGTTTAAACGAGCTATCCACTTGGCCGCCATAGGTGAATATGATGGAAGTCAAGGTGCCTAGGCTGCTATCGAACTTATTAAGTGTCAGATTTTGATTCCAATTGGTTGTGGCCAATCCATATGTATCAGTGTATTCAACGAAACCAGCGTTAGCACTACCGATGCCAGCCAGAGCCAGGGCAGCCAATAAAGTTATTTTTTTCATTTTAAATCCTGTTATTAAAAAAAAGTCAATTTGCAACCCAGCCATCTCCCTATACCGCTTTTTTGAGACCTGTAGCTTTCCGGCCCTGCCTTCCGGCAGGTGTGGCAATTCGAAAACTGTCACCGCAGGCGACGTCAGTATAAAAGCATTTTGTGTGCCAGTTTTCAAAGCACTGATTTTTAATTACTATTTTTTTTAGGCTGCGCTTTTTGAAAAGCGAGTGTAAAAAATTTCGACACTATCTCTTGCGCTTAGACGACTGCCTGCCGCCCGAGAAATCATTAAAATTCAAAACTCTTGCCAACTTTGATGGGATTTGCCCGCTTTATTACCAAACCTGCAGGTGTAAAAAATTTCGACAGTTGGCGAAGTATTTTCGTTGAGCCAAAACCTAAAAACCGCAGTCAGTCCACGAAATACACGAAAGAAATCAGTTCGATGTCAGGGATGCCACGGATTTAAAGCCCTACGTCCTCTCGAAAATTCACGTCGTTCCGGCAGGGATTGCCGAAACCCGGAAGCCATGGATGGCAAGGATTCTATTACATCCTTGTAACCTGGATACCGGCAATCCCCCCGTTCAAGCCGGGGGCAGGCTCTGCCGGTATGACGGCTTAACTTAATGACTTCCCGTTCACGACTCGGGTGGCGATTAGAAGTTGGCAACTATTCGAAAATTTTCGTGATTTTCATGGAGGAAATAATTTTTTCCTGGATTAAGGATTTCGTTACAAATAATGCCCCCCTTTGAAAAAGGGGGATTCAGGGGGATTTATTAAAAAATCTCCCCCAGCCCCTCTTTATCAAAGAGGGGAGCCAGAATCCTGTGATTCGGTACAATTCGAATTCCAGGAAGTTGTTTATAACCCTATCCTAAGGTTTTTCCAGCAATACCCGGCCCAGCAAACTTTGCTTGTCCAGCGCCGTGACGGCGGGCCCCGCGCATTGCTCTGTTATCTCGGCCAATTGTTGCCGCAGTTGGTCGTTACGGCTTTGTTCCGAGCGAATGATCTGCTCGACGTCTGCTCGAATGGAGGCCAAGGCGGTTTGCAGGCCTTTTTGCAAACCGTTGGCCGCGGCCTTTTCCAGCGAGGGTTGAAGCTTTTTATGCAAGAAAAACGGGATCAGCCAGCTCAAACCTATCAGCAATACGCTGTGTACCGCGAAATCCGTCCCCAAATAGGCCGCCGCATCGGCCGCGCTATGATAATACCCGGAATACACCTGATAGCCGACGACCGCCATCGCGGCGACCGGCAAAACCGTTTCCGATATCGCCGTCAGTTGGATAGAAACGCGCTGTAAACCGTTACCCGGTTTCAGCATGGCCTGCCGGCCCGCCAACTCGATTCGATTGGCAACATTTTTTTTTGCCTGGCTACCTACGGCTTGCAAAGCGGCTTTTAGCGGCTTGGTCGGAATATGGCATTGCCCTGCCTGCAACACCGATTCGTCCAGTAAATCCTGCAAACGATTCTGCGCCCAATCGTCCCACAATTTAATGTCGTGTTGCTGCCCCAGATTGCTTGCCCAATGCCGGGCAAGTTGTTGCATGGGCCAAGCCAGACCCTGCTGAAACTGAGCTTCGGCCTGCTGCCAGTGTGTGCCCCATATTTGAAATAAGCCGGAATAGGATTGTTCGGAAAAACTCGCCTGTAATGCTTGCAACGCTTGCCGTAATTGCCGGCGACGCTGTTCTTCATTGCGCCGCTCGAGCTCGGCCAGATTTTGCCGCCCTGCCAGTTCTTTAAGCCTATTCATTAGCTCGCCGAATTCGTCGCCATCGGGCTCGGTGCAACTGGTGCGAAATATCAAGGGATGGCTGAAACCGGCTTTAGTCAACTGTTGCTCGAAGTCGTCGAATTGAGCTGCCTGCCCTCTGTCCCACTGGTTCATCACGAACAACCAGGCATGCTTGGCCCCTTCCGCCAATAGCAGTTGCCAGGCTTTGTTGTCCCGGTAGCGTTCGGGGCTGACCACGTAAAGCAGTACGTCGATATGCGGCAACCACTCCAATACCAGCCGTTTGTTGCCGAGCTCGACGCTATCGAAATCCGGCATGTCTATCCAGACAACGTGACCGTTGCCGGCATCGTCATGCTGGCTGATCTTGATGCTGTCCAGCGGCAAACCTGCCGGCAAGCGGTTTATCGCCAAAGACCGATGGTGGTAAAGCGTGACCTCCCTGGACGTGGGGCGCTCGACGCCGGCCCTGGCGATGGCCTGTCCGGCCAAGCGGTTCAACAGCGAACTCTTGCCAACCCCGGTGCCGCCCATGAAGGCAATTATCATCGGGCGTGGACTTTCGGCCAAAGCCTCATCGGCAAACAATTGCTCCGGACAACGCCGGTCTAACGCCAACAAGGCTTGCGCCCGTTCCGCGCTTAGACGTCCTTCGGATACGGCTACTTGAGCCCAGGCCTGGGCTTTGGACAAAAGATCAGAGTAGTCGTAATCCATGCTTCTTCTCTTTCAGCATTTGTTCGGCCCGACGGCATTGTTCTTCGCCGATGTTAAAACGCTGTGGCGAAGCGGCGTTATCGGGAATCCGATACAGCCTATCGCGCAAATCGGCTTCGAATAAGCCGGTTTTGACCGTATGCAATTGGTGCTGTTTAAGTTCGGCCTCGACTCTATGCATATAACCACCGATGGCGCTTTCGGTCAGCAAGGAGGTCACGGTCAGCATCATCGGCGTGATGACCAAATCGTGTATCCCGATGCCGCCGGCTTGAATCGCCAGCAGCATCGCGCCGGCATCGGTGGAAATACGGGTGGCGCGTAAACCGTTCAAAACCAGAGGTTGCTCCTGCAGCTTGTAGTACAAGCGATGGGCCGCCGCATCGACGTCTTGCTGAAAATTATCGTGATAACGCACGACGGCCTGCCGGTAAACGTTCAACATCTCGGCCCGTTGCTGCCTGAGCACGCCGGCCGTTTCACGCCACCAGGTGCCGGCAACGCTAGAAGTTTCGGTTTTTTCCAACAGCTTGTCGGCCAGTTGTATCATCACATGCTCGCCGATTTGGTTCAGTACCGAGATTTCCTGATTGGGATAGTCCAGTCTGCCCCCCTGACCCAGCGCCATCAATTTGCGCACCGGCCAGGTCATCGCCCGCCGGGTCTTGCTCAGCACCTTGGCTATGCCGGGAATTTCCAGCAAGGCCAAGAGATTGATCAAGGCGG
>JAQTYP010000012.1:13091-18935 GCA_028688235.1 Methylomonas sp. | reverse complement strand
ACCACAAGGTTCAGCTCTCTAAACGCCGGGCCAGAGGCTATCGAAATATCGACAACTTCATCCATATGATTTACTTCTTATGCGGTAAGCTTCAGTTTACTTACCCACGGTATTTCACATAGAGCCCGATTTTTACAGTGTGCCGCGCTCGGCGTTGCTCGAAGCCTTGTTCCGGCAAGCCGAACCGGTCGCAGCCGAAGCCACGCTGGATTTGTTGGAAAAACTGCTGGATACGCTGTCAGTCTTGGACAAGACCTATCTGCAAAACGGTGAGTGGTGTTTCGTGTCGTTTCCGGCGCAATTGCTGGCGACTTCCGTGTTGACGGCGATGAGCAATAACGCTTCACGTCTATTTCCTAGCAATTTCTGGAATACCCAAGGTATCGATAATCCTAAGAAAGACCGGCAGCGCGAAGTGTTGCGTTGGCTGGAAACCGCGCGGACCGAACATCACGCCGAGCAAAATGCCCAGCCGATTCGGTTTATCTACGTGGCGTGGAGCCTTATCAAACTGGACGGCCGGATTTTGTTTTACCAGCGCGAGGACACACAAAAGCGCCACGACAAAACCGCCGGCGATTACGGTTTACCGGGCGGGCGCGCCAATCAAAACGACATTGTCGGTGTTGCCGATCCGGCCCAAATGCTGGCCGCATTGCAAGCGCCGAATTCGGCGCTGGTGCTGAACGCCCTGCCAAGCACCTTGCAACGCGAGTTGCGAGAAGAAGCCGGCTTACGGTTTGACGAGCATTATCAATTTAGCTTGTGGCGGCGGTTAATGCCTTATCGCCAAGTACAAGGCGCGGCGCCCAATCACGCCTTGACCGAATATTATCTGGACGTTTTCCGGATCGAATTAACGCTGGAAGGTTTTTTGTATTTGCAACAGCGTATCGCCCAAGACCAACGTTTGGTGTGGCTGACGCCGAACGACATCGAGCGCGGCGCCAGCGACGACGGCAAAATTCCATACATTAAAGCCTTGTACGACGATTTTGCTGGCGACCGTACCGCCCTGGTGGCTGCCTTGGCGGCATTGCCGGATAGCTTTGCGGCGGCCTATCGTCTGGACAAAGACAATTACGGCATCACGCTGCCCTTGGCCGTGGCCAAACCGATCAGGGCCGGGAGGCCGGGCAAAGAGCAATCGCTGGACCTGGATTTGTCGTTTGCGCAACTGCAACTGTTACTTGGTTTGGCGGCGCATCTGTGTGGATTCGAGTTTCACGACTCGCCGCGAATAAAACGCCACCCGTTCGGTTGGATCGACGTCATCGATGACACCGACTTACAGCAAGAATTGCTGGCATTGGCAACGGCATTGCAAGGCAGCGATTTGATTGTGGAGGCGCATCGAGACCGCTACTTCCGGCTGTCGGTTCGGCCGGAGTTGGTGTTTTTTGACGCAGACTTGTATGCGTTTAGCGTCAATGCGGAAAAGCTTGCGGGTACCGAAGCCAAAATCCCGGTCGAAGTGCTCAGGCAGGAGTTTCCTACGGCACTGGGGACGGTGGACGGCAAAGCCGAGTTGTTCAAATTGACGTTGGAGTTGGCGAATAAGCTGGTCGAATTAGCCAGGCAGCCGGTGGTCAGCGACAATGACGAGGCCGTTAAAATCGAGGACGCCTACAAAAAAAGTTTGGATCAAGAGCCACGCTTCAAAGCCTTGGGCTTGCGGAAATTAGTGCATCGCGCGGATGGCATGATTCGCTTTGCCGTACCCTGTCTTGTAAAAGAGACGGCGTCAGGTGCCGACTGCTGACAAATGTAGTTAGGATATGGTTTCCTCGTTACCAAGCTTCGGCTTGGTAACGCCAATCTTGAAAGCTCTGGCTTTCAATCGGTTAATAACAGGAAGCGACAACTTCCGAAGCTTCGTTCCCAAACTGGAGTGTGGAAACAAGATTAAAATCACATTTTTGTTTTAATTAACTCTAGCTTTTGTAGCCGCAAAAGTGAATATCAAACAAGCCGAAGCTTTATTTCAGGCCGGCGCGCTCGATGTGCCGGTCATCAAGCAACATGAATCCGGAGAAGGGAGGACAGTGACCTTGCACGGCAAACACAAACTAAATCCGATGCGGGAAACGGCACAGAGTCATGTGCGGGGGTTCAAGCGGTTGGATGCGGTGGTGGGGGCGTTGTTCAAGATTGGGTTTGAGAAAATCCATGTCGTGCGTTGAATATCGTTACCCAATCCGCTTTACTTCCACCCGGTTAATTCCATGACACGAAAAAAACCCTCGCGCCGCGTTCGCCGGCATAACAACCCGGACCGGCATAATCCCATTGTCAGTCGTTACCTCATCACCAATGAGCCGCTGACTGGCTTATACGATTACGTGCCCCGCGAACTGGAAGAAACCTTGGACCGGCTTTATTTCCAGATCGCCGACAAGCCGAAGTCGGCCATTGCCGAACTGGAGGCCTTATTGACAACTGCCGTGAGTTATTGAGAAATTACTTTTTAAATCAGTAACAGACTGATTGGGAAAGGTTTTTCATGTCAGGTGTTAAAGATGGGTTAGGCGAGTTGCCGGAAGACGATTTGGAATGAGCCAACCGCAAGCAGTTGGCGCCGGAGGAGATCAAACAGCGAGGTAAGGCCAGTCTGGCGTAGTTGAAATCGATACCGGCCTGATGATACAGGCCGGTATCGAACGGTGTTTATTGCAAGACCACGAAGAAAGCTTCGCCGCCGCGTTGCAGATTGATCAACAGCGGTGCGCGCGGATTGGCGACTTGTTGTAACTCGTCAATAGCTCTGACGCGATAACGGTTGGCGCTGATGATGATGTCGCCGGGGCGCAAGCCGGTCTTCCAGGCATAGGAGCGATTATCGACTTTTTCTATCAGTATGCCTTCGACCTGGTCTTTGGTTGTCGCGCTCAAGACAGCGCCCTTCAGGGTGGGATGTATTTTGTCGCCGGCGATTTCAGGACGTTTGGGTTTGCCTATGGTGGCTTGCACGGTCTTGCGTTCGCCGCCGCGCAAGATCTCTATGGTGGCGGTATCGCCAATTTGCATCAGGCCGATAAGCGTTCGAATCTGGCTGCTGCCGCTTTTGATTTCTTGTCCGTTGACGGCAACGATGATGTCGCCGGGTTCTATGCCGGCCTTTTCGGCGGGCGAACCCACGTCAACCCGGCTGACCGCTGCGCCATGCTGGCTTTGTAGGTTAAACGCCTTGACCAGTTCGGCGGTTAAATCCTGCGTGGTTACGCCGAGCATGCCGCGCCGGACTTCCCCGTGCTGAACAAGGGACTCCTTGATCGTCAGCGCCATGTTCGACGGAATGGCAAAACCTATGCCCACGTTGCCCCCGCTGGGCGCCAGAATGGCGGTATTCATGCCGATGAATTCGCCGCGTAGATTGACCAATGCGCCGCCGGAATTGCCGGGATTGATGGACGCGTCGGTTTGGATAAAGTCTTCATAACCTTCGATGCCGAGGCCTGAACGTCCCAGCGCGCTGATGATGCCGGAGGTGACGGTCTGTCCCAGGCCGAACGGATTGCCGATCGCGACGACGAAATCGCCGACTTTCAACTGGTTGGAGTCGGCAATCGGCAGTGCAGTCAGATTGTCGGCAGGGATTTGAATGACGGCGACGTCGGCATCGGGGTCGGAGCCTATCAGTTTGGCATTGAGTTGGCGCCCGTCGCTGAGCGTGACGGTGATTTTATCGGCTTTGTCGATGACGTGATTGTTGGTCAGCACGTAGCCTTCATTCTTGTCTATGATCACGCCAGAGCCCAGGCTGTTCTTTTGTTGCTGGCGAGGTTGATTCGGTATGCCAAAGAAATAACGGAATACCGGGTCGTTCAGCATGGGATTGTCTTGCACTCGCACGTTGGTCGAAGTGGAAATATTGACGACCGCGGGCATGCTGTGCTCCAGCATGGGTGCCAGGGACGGCAGATTCTGGCCATCGATCTGGGTCGGTAATACGGCATTGGCATCCAGGCTGGATAAGCCCAAGAAAATAAGCGGCAGTATTTTGGTGATATTGTTCATATTCAAAGTTCAGACAGTTGATTTGCCCGCATGGACAATGGATTCGAAAAAATGTTTCAGTAAAAATAGTAACGCATAATCGACTATGATACGCGCTATTCCTCGTAGTCATTAGAACCGTACTTGTCGCAAATTTTCATGGCCGTCGATATTCATTCCGAAGAAGCGCGCATCATTCGGCAATTGATTCCCTTATCAATTCTGCCGTCGAATCAATTTGCCAATTTATGCGGACAACTGCAGATTGAAAGCGCCGAACCGGGAGAATTTTGGTTCAAGCGCGGCGATATGGACCGGGATTTGTATTTTTTGTTGAGCGGGACGGTTAAGTTGCAGACCGAGGCATTTACCGTCGAAACGATAGAGGCCGGTAGCAATTCCGCCCGTTTTGCGATCGCCCACCAAATCCCCAGAAAAATCGATGCGATGGCGGCTAGCAGGATTCAGTTTTTACGCCTGAATGCTGATATGATGAAGCCGTATCACGAAGCACCTTACCAAGAGATTCAAAGCACTATGATGGTCGAAGAACCGGACGATGGCGATGATTGGATGACGACTTTATTGAAGTCGCCAATTTTCAGAACGCTGCCGCCTGCCAATCTGCAAAGAATACTGATCAGTCTCGAGGAAATTACGTTCAAGGCGGGCGAGACTATCATCCGTCAAGGCGAATCCGGCGATTATTATTACGTCATCAAAAAAGGTCATGTGTTAATCAGTCGCAAGCCGTCGCCCACCGCCAAGGAAATCAAGTTGGCGCAATTGGGGGATATGGATACTTTTGGCGAGGATTCGCTGATTTCCGGCGAGCCCAGGAATGTATCGGTTACGGCCATGACCGATATCACGCTGTTAAGGCTGAACAAGCAGCAGTTCATAGACCTGATCAAAAAACCTACGTTGAAATATATCGGAATCGATGAAGTGCAGGCTATGGTCGACAACGGCGCGGAATTGATCGATGTCAGAGGGGCTGACGAATTCCAGAAGTACCATTTGCCGCGTAGCGTCAATGTGCCTTTTTTCTCGCTACGCATGCATATGAAAACCATGGATAGACATCGCCCTGCTATCGTGGTTTGCAAGGATGGGCGGGCCAGTGAATCGGCTGCGTTCATATTGCATCGCTTCAAATTCAATGCCTTGGTTTTGAAAGGGGGGATTGGTGCAGTCAAGTTGAGTCAAGCCAGTGTGGAGCCCGCTTCGTTCAACATCGACGATGGTACCGAAACCAGCAATCTTTTTGGCTTGTCCAGCGAAATAGCGCCGCAGGCTGCTGGCGAGGAGGCTCAAGCCTCTCTGGAAGAGGTAACGGATTTGAATCAGCTGGTAACGCTGCTCAAGGCAAAATGCAGCGAGTTGGAGGCCGATAAGATGACGTTGGAATTGAAATGCTCTTCGTTGAGTCGGCAGCTGGAGCACTTGAAGGCCGAGTTGGCTCTTCTGAAGACGAAGAGCGGCGGCTAGCCTGGGGGTCCAGCTAGCCAGTCGCCCTGGAGCAGTAAAGCGCTGCTTATTTGATTTTTGCTTCTTTGTAGATTACGTGCTTGCGAACGACGGGATCGTATTTTTTGATCTCCATTTTTTCAGGCATGGTTTTTTTGTTTTTGGTCGTGGTATAGAAGTGGCCTGTGCCTTCGCTGGATACCAATTTGATTTTGTCACGCATGTTTAGTCTCCTTAAACTTGTTCGCCGCGGCCGCGGATGTCTGCCAATACGGCATCGATGCCTACTTTGTCGATAATACGCATGCCTTTGGATGATACTCTCAGGCGAACCCAGCGGTGTTCGCCTTCGACCCAAAATCTGTGATGATGCAGATT
>JAQTYP010000012.1:0-13081 GCA_028688235.1 Methylomonas sp. | reverse complement strand
GCGTCTTTTGGTTCTATTCATTGCGTGTGAAACGTTGTGCCCGGTGACGGGACGTTTACCTGTTACTTGGCATACTCTGGACATGACTACCTCAATGCGAGCGTTTGATTCAAAATAGCCGAGCTTTATACCAAAAAAACTTTTACCGGTAAACCACCGCCCCAAAAATAAATTTGATAGAATTTTGCTTTCTTTCCTCGAATATCAATCAAAACAGGACATTGATGACGCTTAAATTCGGCATGGTCATGGACCCCATAGGCCAGATCAATATCAAAAAAGATACCAGTTTTGCCATGCTGCTGGAGGCGCAAGCCCGTGGCTTCGAGCTGCATTATATGGAACTTGGCGATTTGTATATGCAAAACGGGCAAACCTACGCTCGGACCCGGACTCTCGAGGTCGAACGTAACGAAACCCGGTGGCATCGCTTCGTCGGCGAGCAGGATATGCATCTGGCCGAGCTGGACGTCATTTTGATGCGTAAGGATCCGCCTTTCAATCAGGAATACATCTATGCGACTTATATGCTGGAACAGGCGGAACGTCAGGGCGTTTACGTGATCAACAAGCCGCAGTCGCTCAGGGATGCCAACGAAAAAATGTATACGGCCTGGTTTCCGCAGTGCTGCACCGACACTCTGGTGGCGCGCGATCCGCAGAAGATCCGCGCTTTTTTGCAACAACACCGGGAAATAATCCTGAAGCCTCTGGATGGCATGGGCGGCGCGTCGATTTTCCATATCCGCGAAAACGATCCCAATTTGAGCGTGATCCTGGAAACGATGACGGAACATGCCTCGCGCTACATCATGGCGCAAAAATATTTGCCGCAGGTCAAGGATGGGGACAAGCGCATATTGATGGTCAATGGCGAACCCGTGCCCTACTGTCTGGCCAGAATACCGGCGAGCGGCGAAACGCGGGGCAATCTAGCCGCCGGCGGCACAGGCGAAGGCCGGGAGCTCAGCGCGCGCGATCGCTGGATTGCCGAACAAGTCGGCCCTACTTTGCGGGAAAAGGGCTTGGTGTTTGTCGGCCTGGACGTGATCGGCGACTATCTGACCGAGGTCAACGTCACCAGTCCGACCTGCGTACAGGAACTCGACAAACAATTCGGGATCAATATCAGCGCTCAATTGATGGATCATATCCAGAATAACTTTAAGTCGACAACGCCGCATTGAACATGCAAGACGCAAAACTGACGTCATCTTCGCTATCCACTGACGATTCCATGCTATTGGCCGTGTTCGTCGCGGCTTTGGTGCACGTCTTTGTGTTGCTGGCCATCAATTTCAAGGTGCCGCAAGCGCAGAAAGTCAGTAAATCGATAGAAATCACCGTATCTCATGCGCCGCTGAAAAAGCCACCCAAGCAGGCGAAATATCTGGCGGCCGATCACCAATTGGGAGCCGGTGACGACAATCAGAAGCCCAAGCCTCTGACGCAACATTTGCCGGTTCCGCAAACCCAAGCCGCACCGGCCGTTAAAGCCGAATCGCGGAAACAGGCCGCGCAAGAAGCTAAAAAGATCACGCCGCAAAAAGTGTTGGCACAGGCCAGATCGCCGGTAAAAATGGTCGTACCGACGGAAGATATCGATGAAGCCAGCGAACAAGAGACCGAACAAAAGCCCCGGCTGACAGCCGAGGCCTTGCAGCAGCAAATCGCCCAACTCGGCGAACAGATACGCAATAGCCGGGAAAGCGCGCAAGACAGCAAGATCAAATTCGTCAAATCCGTCAGCACTCACCAATATCTGGCAGCCCAATATGTCAAGGATTGGGAGGACAAGGTCGAACGTACCGGAAATCTGAATTATCCCGAGGCGGCGCGAAATCGCAGCAATTCTCAAACCTTGACGATGGACGTCGGCATCAATGCCGACGGCAGCATTTACAGCATACGCATCGCCCGATCCTCGGGTAATTCGGCACTGGACGAAGCCGCCAAGCGCATCGTCAAAATGAGTGCGCCATTTGCGGCCTTGCCGGCCGACTTATTAAAAGAACTGAACGTTTTGGTCATTACCAGGGTGTGGAAGTTTTCCGACGAAACCGGTATGACCGCCCGCTAGCTTAGCCCATCAGCCTACTTATGATAGATAGTCCTTATCTCAACAACCAGTTTTTGATTGCGATGCCCGGCTTGGCCGATCCGCATTTCTTTCATACGGTGACATATTTGTGCCAGCACAATCAGGAAGGTGCCTTGGGCATCGTCATCAACCGGCCTACCGGCATGAAATTGAAGGACATTTTCGAGCAGATGAAGATTCGGTCCGAATTGGAATCGGCATTGAATGCGCCGATTTTTGCCGGAGGCCCTGTTCAGCAGGAACGTGGCTTCGTGATTCACAGCCCTTGCGACAAAAAATGGGACTCCAGCATAGCCACCGCCGAAAACATCATGTTGACCAGTTCGCGCGACATACTGGAAGCGATAGCCAAAGGTGAGGGGCCTGAGCATTTTCTGATTGCGCTGGGTTACGCCGGTTGGGGTAGCGGGCAGCTGGAAAAGGAAATCATCGAAAATGCCTGGCTGAATACTCCTTGCGGCGAAGCCATTTTGTACGACACGCCGATCAGCCAGCGTTGGAATGCGGCCGCCAGTCAGTTGGGCATCGATATCAATCGTCTGACCACAGAGGCCGGGCATGGCTAAACAGGACCCGCTGGCGGCCAAATTTAGCAGCGATGCCTATTTGGGTTTCGACTTCGGCAACAAGAAAATCGGTGTCGCCGTGGGCTATGCCGGCACCGGCATTGCCAGCCCGTTGCAGACCATCAAATCGCCGAATCAGCTTCCCAACTGGGAGGTCATCGGCCAATTGATAGTCGAGTGGCGACCGGTAGGGCTGGTCGTCGGTATTTCCAAGCAACAGGATGGCACGGACAATCCCATAACTCCCCGCATGCAGAAGTTTTGCAGACAATTGCACGGCCGTTATAACCTGGTCGTGCATCAAGTCGACGAGACCTTGACTACCTTCGCCGCCAAGCAATTGTTATATGACGATCTTAAGGTCAGTGCTGGTAAACTATGGGAAGTACAGGACCAGCTAGCCGCGCAACTGATATTGCAGAGCTGGTTTAACGAACGATGAAGGGCCAGTGACTGGCGTTTTCCCATAATAATAAGACTTCGAACCGATCATGCCGACCCCTACGCTTAATATCGCCGACCTTCTCGACAACCTGGAAGCCGACATTCGCCAACAAATTGCCGAGCGTAAGCTCGATAAACCCTTGTTGATAGGCATACATAGCGGTGGAGCCTGGATTGCACGGCTGATACATCAACGCCTGGGCATAGCCGAACCGCTCGGATTGATAGATATCACGTTTTATCGCGACGATTTTTCGCAAATCGGCATACATCCCAATGTCAAGGCCAGCCAATTGCCACCTCATTTGGAGGGGCGCGATATCATACTGATCGACGACGTGTTTTATACTGGAAGGACGATAAGGGCCGCCCTGAACGAAATTTTCGATTACGGACGACCGAATCAGGTGTTGCTAGCCGTGTTGATAGAACGTAACGGCCGGCAAATACCCTTGCAGCCGGATTGCTGCGGGACCCGTATCGAATTGCCGGAAGGACAACGCATCAAATTGACGGGCCCCGAACCTTTGGGCATCGATATTCGAACATTAGCCTGCGCCGCCTGATCATGAGTCGCCATATACAATTGACCGAAACTCATAAGCTCAAGCATTTTCTGAGCATAGAAGGCCTGAACAAGTCTTTGTTGACCGAGATATTGGATACCGCTGAGTCGTTTGCCGGTATCTCCGAACATCAGGTCAAAAAGGTGCCGCTGTTACGCGGCAAGACTATCGTCAATCTGTTTTTCGAAAACAGTACCCGCACCCGCACGACCTTCGAATTGGCGGCGACCCGCCTTTCCGCCGACGTATTGAACATCAATATCGCCACCTCGGCCACATCGAAGGGCGAAAGCCTGCTGGACACGATACGCAACCTCGAAGCCATGCGGGTCGATATGTTCGTCGTGCGGCATGCCTTGAGCGGAGCCGCACATTTCATCGCCCAACATACCGCACCGCATATCAGCGTCATCAACGCCGGCGACGGCCAGCACGCCCATCCGACACAGGCCATGCTGGATATGTTTACGATACGCCAGCATAAAAAGCAGTTCGAAGGCCTTAAAGTGGCCATCGTCGGCGATATCCTGCATTCCAGGGTCGCCCGTTCGCAGATTGTGGCCTTGAATACCTTGGGCGTATCCGAGGTCCGAGTCATCGCACCCAAGACCTTATTGCCAGCGCATGTGCGCAGTATGGACGTGATTCCCATGCACGACATGGACGAGGGCCTGGAGGGCGTCGATGTCGTGATCATGCTGCGTCTACAGAAAGAACGCATGAATTCGGCCTTCCTGCCCAGCGAGAGCGAATTTTTCCGCTGCTACGGACTGACCGAAAGCCGATTGCAGCGAGCCAAGCCGGATGCCATTGTCATGCACCCCGGGCCCATTAATCGTGGAGTCGAGATAGCCTCCAGCGTCGCCGACGGACCGCAGTCGGTCATATTGCAGCAAGTCAGTAACGGAATAGCGGTACGCATGGCCGTCATGACGATGACGCTCGGCAGCCATGGGGGTACAGCATGACAAAAATACAGGATAGCCATTTTGCACTGCCGCAGGCAGCCCGTTTCGGCAACTGCTCCTTGCGTTGCCCTACCTCCTACATCCCTGCAGTCGAGGGTGCCATACAGGGAGGTACGAGCATGACAAAATGGCAGGATAGCCATTTTGCACTGCCGCAGGCAGCCCATAAGGGTGCCGTACAGGGAGGTACGGCATGACAAAAATCCTGATAGACAACGGCCACATCATCGATCCGGCCAACCATATCGACGATAGCGGTTGCGTCTGTATAGCCGACGGTAAAATTCTGCAAGTCGTCAGTCGGCCGGCCGATTTCACGCCGGACGAAACTATAGACGCCAAGGGACATATCGTTTGCCCCGGATTCGTCGATTTGAGCGTACGATTACGCGAACCCGGCCACGGTCAAAAAGGCGGCATCAAAAGCGAGACGCAGGCCGCGCTTAGTGCCGGCGTCACTTCGTTATGCCTGCCGCCGGATACTAAACCCTGCATCGATACCCCTGCCGTCGTCGAATACATCAAAGACAAAGCCGAAGCGGCCGGTTATCCCAATGTCTACAGCATAGGTGCGTTGACTCAGCGTCTGGACGGCACAGAGCTGAGTTCGATGTTCGCGCTGAAGCAGGCCGGCTGCATTGCCGTCAGCAACGCCCATTCTGCGCTCGGGAGTTTGTTGATTTTGCGCAGGGCCATGGAATATGCCAGCAGCCACGACCTGTTGTTGATGTACCGCGCCAACGACGCCTCCTTGAGCGGAAAAGGCTGTGCCCATGAAGGCGCCGTCGCCAGTCGTTACGGTCTGCCCGGCATTCCGGCCGCCGCCGAGTCCATTGCGCTGGCGCAGTGCCTCGAACTGGCGCACCTGACAGGATGCCGCATCCATATCAGTCAGATCAGCTGTAAACAATCGGTGATTAAAATCCAGCAAGCCAAGAAATACGGCCTCAACGTCAGCGCCGATGTGGCGATACATCAGCTGCATTTGACCGAAAACGACGTGATTCCGTTCGACAGCCATTATCACGTCATTCCGCCTTTTCGTAGCGAAGAGGATTGCCATTATTTGCGCGACGGGCTGGCCAACGGCACGATAGACGCCATTTGTTCCGATCATCAACCGCACGATTTGGATGCCAAACTCGGCGCCTTTCCGGAAACGGAGCCCGGCATCGCCTCCCTGGAAAGCCTTTTGTCTCTGACGCTGGATATGGCGCAGCAGCACCGTGTCGATCTAACCCATGCCCTGGCCAGTCTGACGCAAAAGCCTGCGGAAATTTTGGGCCTGAATGCCGGCGCGTTGACGCCGGGGTTTGCCGCCGACGTCTGCATCTTCGACCCCAAACAGGTTTGGGAAGTCAACGAACATACCTGGCACAGTGCTGGCCGGAACACGCCTTTTTGGGGTCAAACCCTGACCGGCAGAGTCACTCATACGCTGCAAGGCGGACGTTTGACTTATCAATGGCGGCATCGATGACGATAGCTTCCCCATCAACGGGGCGGACGATTGCGTTCCGCGCCGCGAGCAATTTACCCTGAAATATTGACTGAACCATGACGTGCATTAAAAATCGATCCATTCCCGGTTCGGCTTCATCAGCCATCATCGAAGACCTGAAAGGCGACCAATCGTGGCGCATATTTCGCATCATCAGCGAATTCACCGAAGGTTTCGACGAATTGTCGGGCCTTTGCGATGCGATCTCGATTTTCGGATCGGCCCGCCTCTCGCCGGACAGTGTTTATTATCGAAAAACCGTGGAATTGGCCGAACTGCTGAGCAAGGAGGGATTTGCGATCATCAGCGGCGGAGGCCCTGGCGTCATGGAGGCCGCCAATAAAGGCGCGCAACTGCAAGACCAGCCGTCTATAGGATTGAATATCGAGTTGCCTATGGAACAAAAGCCCAATCCTTATCAAAGTTTGTCGTTGAATTTCCGATATTTTTTCGTGCGTAAAGTGATGTTCGTGCGCTATTCGATGGGTTACGTCTGTATGCCGGGCGGTTTTGGCACGCTGGATGAATTCTTCGAAGCCTTGACTCTGATGCAGACCCACAAAGCCTACCCCTTGCCCTTGGTGTTATTCGGCAGCGATTTTTGGAGTGGCTTGATGGATTGGCTTAAAGGCAAGTTGATCGAATACGGCACGATCTCGCCGGAAGACCTCGAGTTGATTACCGTCACCGACGATCCGCAAAAAGTCGTCGACATCATGGTGGCGCACAGAGAATGGAAAAATCTGCAAAGGCATCCCACGCCGTAATATTCCCGCTTATTGAAACGGAGGATTCGAACCACAATGACCGCAAGCAATTTGACCTCGGCGCAAGCCGCGCTGCATCAGCTCAAAACTTATATCAATACCCAAATCATCGGCCAGGACGTGCTGGTGGAGCGCCTGTTGATCGCATTACTGGCGGACGGCCATCTGCTGGTGGAAGGGGCTCCCGGATTGGCCAAGACCCGCGCCGTCAATGTGTTGAGTCAGGGCCTGGAAGCGGATTTTCACCGGGTACAATTCACCCCTGACCTGTTGCCGGCCGATTTGACCGGCACCGAGATTTACCGGCCGCAACAAGGTTTGTTCGAATTTCAAAAAGGCCCGCTGTTTCACAATCTGATTCTGGCGGACGAAATCAACCGGGCGCCTGCCAAGGTACAAGCCGCTTTATTGGAAGCGATGGCGGAGCGCCAAATCACGGTTGGCAAGGCAACATATCCTTTGCCGTCGTTGTTCATGGTCATGGCTACCCAGAATCCTATTGAGCAGGAAGGGACTTATCCGTTGCCCGAGGCGCAATTGGACAGGTTTTTACTGCATGTCAAAGTGGATTATCCGAACGCGGTACACGAGCAAAGCATATTGCATCTGGCCCGCGCCGAAGCGAGAGGGACTTTGCAAACCGAAAAGTCACAATTGCAGAAAGTCAGCCAACAAACCCTGTTTAGCGCTCGTGACGAAGTGTTGGACATCTATATGGCCGAAACGCTCGAACGCTATTTGTTGGAAATCGTTCTGGCTACCCGCACACCGGCCGCCTACGGCCAGGATTTGGCAAAATGGCTGGAATACGGCGCCAGCCCGCGCGCCAGCATAGCTCTGGATCGTTGTGCCCGCGCTAAAGCTTGGCTGGATCAGCGCGATTTCGTCGAGCCCGGCGATATCCAAACGATGGCTTTCGACGTATTGCGGCACCGCTTGATATTGTCGTATGAGGCCGAGGCGGAAGGCGTCAGCAGCGACGATGTGATCAAACAGCTGATTGCGCGGATAGCCGTGCCCTAACCCTCCCTGATGACTGCTACCCAATACTCGAGAAAGTCTTCGATGAAAAGCCTGTTTTGTCTACTGCTGATGCTCGCCATCAATGCGGCCTACGCCGAAACCGTAGGTTGCGTCACTACCAGTTGGAAATTGATCGGCGCCAATCATAAAATCTGCGTGGACGCCTTTGCCGATCCCAAGATTCCCGGCGTAACCTGCCACGTCAGTCAGGCCAGAACAGGCGGAATTTCCGGTTCGTTGGGCCTGGCCCAGGATCCTGCGCAATTTTCCTTATCCTGCCGCCAGACCGGCGCCATCCAATTGCCGAGCAATCTGCCCGAAGACGAAGAAGTGTTTTCCGAGGGCACATCCTTGCTGTTCAAGGAAACCCGGGTCATGCGCTTATGGGATAAGGCGCACAATACCTTGGTTTATCTGGCGATCAGTCGTAAGCTGATCGACGGCGCGCCGGCAAACAGCATTTCCACGGTACCGCTGATGCCTTGGGGGAATGCGCAGGTTTTAGATCAACGATGAAATCGGCGGCCGATACCGACAACGAACGCATCCGCGTCAGTTTGACGACTTTGGTCGATCTGGCCAAGACGGCTTCCGCGTTGAATCTGCCCGCCCGCCAAATCCGGGCCACGCAAGGCGGTAATTATGTATCCCATTTCAAGGGGCGCGGCATGAGCTTTGCCGAAACCCGGCTTTACCAGCCCGGCGACGACGTAAGGCTGATGGACTGGCGCGTCACCGCAAGAACGGACAAACCCCACAGCAAGGTATTTCAGGAAGAACGAGAACGGCCGATGTTCATATCGGTGGATTACCGGCCGAGTATGATGTTCGCCACTCGCGGCGTTTTCAAATCGGTACAAGCGGCCAAGCTGGCGGGATTATTGGCTTGGGCGGCCCAGCAACAGGGGGACAGGGTTGGCGGACAGATCTTCGGCGACTATGGATGTATGGAATTGAAGCCTCGAACCGGAAGATCGGCCCTGCTGAGATTTTTGAATGCGCTGGTTCAGCCCAGCTATACCGACGTTGGCGACAATACGCTGGACCATATGTTCTCGCGCTTGCAGCATCACGCCCGGCCGGGCAGCCGAGTTTACATCATCAGCGATTTTCGAGGCCTGGAAACCGCCGCGGAAAATCATCTGGCGCTTCTGGCTCGGCATTGCGAGGTCGTGCTGATACAGGTCTACGACCCCATGGAAAGCGAGCTCCCTGAACAGGGGCGCTATCGCTTCACCGACAGGATACGCGACATCGTCGTCGATTGCGGCGACAAACAGGTTTTGCATGCCTATAGGCAGCGGTTTCAGCGGCGGCAAGCGTATTTGAAGCAGCTCAGTCAAAAACTGAGATTGGGTTTTTGTGCGTGCAGTACGCATCAGGCGCCGTTCGAGGTGCTGAGTGCCGCTCGCAGACGATGGATGGCTTAGCGGTGATAGCCCTGCGGTTCTTCACCCCTTACCAGAAAGCCATGGTTTGGCTTCGTTAAGCCAGAGCCAATTCAACAGCCCCTCCATGCCCGTCTTAATCGTCCGTTCAACGCTGCTTGCCACGATGATTTTCCTTGGCGGCTGGCTGGGATTGCAGATGATAGTGCCTCCGGCCTATGCCAGCCCCTTGTGGCCGCCCGCCGGTCTGGCGTTGGGAGCGCTGTTGGTCTGGGGGCGGAAATTATGGCCGGCTGTTTTTATCGGCGCGATGACCAATGAAATACTGGTTGGCTCGCATGTAGCCGGCGACATCGACGCTAACGTACTGATTTCGTCCGCGTTGATTGCCGTTGGCATTACCTTGCAGGCCCTATCGGGCTGGGCTCTGTCCGAAAAATACCTGGAAAAAGGGACACCCGCGCTGGACAGCCCACGGCAAATCCTGCTGTTTTTCCTGTTGACGGCTCCTGTCGCCTGCGTAATCGCCGCAACAGCCGGTACAGTTTTGCTGACGGCCTTCGGTCTGATGCCCCTGCGCCAGGTCGGCCAGTCGTGGTTTCACTGGTGGCTGGGCGATAGTCTGGGGGTCCTGGTCCTGACGCCGTTGATGCTTTGTTTGTTTGCACAGCCGAGACAACTCTGGGCAGCTCGTTTGTCGCGTGTTGCGTTGCCGTTGTCGGTGACGTTAGCGGCGCTGATCGCTATTTTTGTGTCCATGAGCCGATCCGAAATGGCACGCGTGCAGCTGGCTTTCGATAACGAGGCTGGAGCCATGGATAGGCTGGTCGTCGAGTATGCGAACAATGCGATCGACAGCAGTCTCGCCTTACGCGATTTATATGCCGCCAAGGGTTCCGTCAGTCGCGAACAGTTTGCGTCGTTCTCGCTATCCTTGTTGCAGCGCCATCCCGAGTTACAGGCATTGGAATGGCTGCCTCGCGTACCTAAGGCTGAACTCCGGGATTTCGAACAAAGCATCAGGGACGAAGGTTTCGACGGCTTCGAAGTGGTGGAGCGTAGCGCCGATAATCGGTTGATACCTGTGCGCGAGCGCGACGAATATTTCCCCATTACCTTCGTCGAGCCTATGGCTAACAACCGCCAGGTTTTCGGTTTGGATTCGACGGCCGACCCTCTCAGCCGGGAATCCAAGGCGCTGGCACGTCTGCACGGAAAACCCTCCGTTTCCGGGCGCTTGCTGCTGTTGCAACGCCAGGATCTGGAGCCGGCGGTATTACTGTCGATTCCGGTTTTTGCCGATTTCGACAGCAAGGACGGTCTGGCCGGCTTCGTATCCGCGGTGATATTGCCGGCGAGACTAATCGAGACAGCCTTGGAGGGTCTCGATTTAAGTTTGTTTAGCCTGAATCTACAGGATCTGGATGCCGAAAGCGGTCAAGCCGAACTCTATTCCAAAGCAGCTGACAACGCGTCGGTCAAGCCTTCGGGCTTCATGCACTGGCGCCATGAGTTTTTGTTCGGCGACAGGCGCTGGCAGCTGACTATCGAGCCTGCCGGCGATTTTGTCGCGGCGCGTAGCTCGATGTTGCCGTGGTTTACATTGCTGGGCGGTTTTGGTTTTACCGGCCTGATGAGCATATTGTTGTTGATCATCAGTGGTAGAACGGCAAGAGTCGAAGCCCTAATCGAAGCCAGAACCCTGGATTTACAAAAAGCCAACGACGAGTTAAGACTGGTCGGGCAAACCCTGCGCGAATCGGAATACCGCTTGCGTACGATTCTGGACTCCGAGCCTGAATGCGTCAAATTGGTGGATGCCGGCGGTTTCTTGCTGGAGATGAATCCGGCCGGATTGGCGATGATAGACGCGGAGCACATCGATCAGGTCAGGGGCTATAGCGTCGAAAAGCTGCTGTTACCCCAATATCGAACCCAATTCAAACGCTTGGCCGGGAAGGTATTTACCGGTCAATCGGGCAGGATGGAATACGAAATCCTGGGTCTGAAAGGGTCGCATCGCTGGATGGAAACCCATGCCGTGCCGATGCGCGATGGTGAAGGCAAGATATTTGCCGTATTGAGCGTCACTCGCGACATTTCGGAACGTAAAAAAGCCGAGGAAGAGTTAAAACTGGCCGCGCGGGTATTCGGCGAAGCGCATGAAGGTATATTGATCACCGATGCAGATGCCAACATCATCGATGTGAATCCAACCTTTTGCGAGATCACGGGTTATAGCAAGGAAGAGATACTGGGCAAAAATCCCAGAGTGCTGCAATCGGGCAAGCACGATAACCAGTTCTACCAGGACATGTGGCAGACCTTGGTGACCAGTCGCCACTGGCGGGGCGAAGTCTGGAATCGCAGGAAAAACGGCGAGCTCTACGCGGAACTGCTGACCATGTCGGCGCTTTGCAACGAGCGCGGCGAGGTGATCAATTTCATTGGGTTGTTGTCGGACATCACGCATTTCAAGCAGCAGCAACAAATGCTGGAATTGCTGGCGCATTACGATCCTTTGACTCAGTTGCCTAACCGCAACTTGTTTGCCGACAGACTGCTGCAAGCCATAGCCCATAGCAAGCGGGAAAAATCGCTGTTGGCCGTCAGCTTTCTGGATCTGGACGGCTTCAAACCGGTCAACGATCAGTTCGGCCACGATATCGGGGATAGAGTCTTGATAGAGGTGGCCAGACGTATTAAATCATGCATACGCGAACAAGATACCGTTTCGCGCCACGGCGGGGACGAATTTATATTATTGATGGGCGATCTTCATTCGGTAGCCCAATGCGAACACACCCTGACGAGTATCCATCAGGCCATCATCGAGCCCTATGCGATAGACGGTCAACATCTCAGCATCGGCGTCAGCAGCGGCATGACGGTTTATCCGCTCGACGATGCCGATCCCGACACCTTATTACGCCATGCCGATCAGGCGATGTATCAGGCCAAGCTGAGCGGGAAAAATCGTTATCAACTATTCGATATCGGCCAGGATAGATTGCTGATCGACCGGAATAAACAACTCAAGGAAATCGAGAAGGCTTTCGCCGACGGGCAATTTTGCTTGTATTACCAGCCCAAGATCAATCTGAAAACCGGCCGCATCACCGGCGTCGAGGCCTTGATCCGGTGGATGCACCCCGAACAAGGCGTGCTATCGCCGCAAGCTTTTCTACCTGTCGTCGCCTCGACAGACCTGGAGATCAGGATAGGTCATTGGGTCATGGAACAGGCTTGGCTGCAGTTGGCCGCGTGGTTCGAACAGGACCTTAAGCTGGAGGTCAGCGTCAATATTTCAGCCTATCATTTGCTGCTGCCGGAATTCGTCGATTATCTGCAGACCATCTTGAGCAAAAAGCCGGCTGTCCCCTCCCATTATCTGCAACTGGAAATCCTGGAAAGCACCGCGCTGGATGATTTGTCCGCGGTCAACCGCATTGTTAAAATTTGCCGCGACACATTGGGCGTCTCGACGGCGTTGGACGATTTCGGTACCGGTTATTCGTCACTGACGCACCTACGGCATTTGCCGGTAGATGGGGTCAAGATAGACAAGGGTTTTGTCCGCGACATGTTGGACGACCCCGACGATTATGCTATCGTCGAAGCCGTGATCGGTTTGAGTCAGGCTTTCGGGCACGAGGTCATAGCCGAAGGCGTCGAGACCGAGGAGCAAGGTTTGATTTTGCTGTTGCTGGGCTGCCATCTGGCTCAGGGTTATGCGATAGCCAAGCCCATGCCCGCC
>JAQTYP010000323.1 GCA_028688235.1 Methylomonas sp. | reverse complement strand
TGCCAGTTTGAGCTTCGAGGTACTCAAGCAATACTTTCCATCGGACACGCCGCGGTTTCTATTCGACCCTGTGTCTTGCCATCAAATCGACCCGCTCAAGGAACAACTGATTCAGATCGGGTTCGATCCGGTGGTTATTGCCGTTCAGCGTCACGTCTACGATATTCTCGATGTGACGGCGTTTGCGCGGGCTTTGGTGTACTCGCCGGTGATTTTCGAAATCAGAGATAGAGGCGGCATCGATCCCGAAGATATTGTCAGGCAGTTGGCTGATGCCTTCAAAAAAGAGTTCGGCTCAGGCCCGACGCGTTATCCGATGCAAGCCATTTTATTCGAGACGGAAAAGCCCACAGCTTAAATGTTCAGGTAAATACTTCGTCTCCGTTTTCTTTATTTGTTGTTGTTTAGTATCCACTATGAAATCAAGATTTACTATCCTCACTTGCGCTATCGGCGGGTTGGCTGTGCTGTTGGCACAGGGCGTGTCTTACGCGATGCCGGGCATGGACATGCCGGCCGGCGCCAACGCCCAGGCACCGTCTTTGGCCAAAAGCATAGGCGCGCCTATCAATTCCGAGGCTGCCGAATTCGAAATGACCTACAGCGCCGATGGTAAAACCGTGCTGTTCGTGTCTACACGGCCGGGTAGCATCGAGTCTAAAGGCAATCCTTACAGCTTCGATATCTGGATGGCTCACAACGTCAATGGCGCCTGGCAGACACCGATCCATCTTGGGCCGGGCATCGATCCCAAAGTGGGTCCGAACATCAACACCGCAGATTGGGAACTAGAACCTAGCCTGTCCGACGACGGCAACGCAATTTACTTCACCCGTTACCAGCCGGGTAATCTTTCGACCGGCGATCTATACGTGGTGCAGAAAATCAATGGCGTCTGGCAAACAGCCAAAAGCTGGAACGAGGTGCCGGAACTACCGCATCTCAACACGGAGACCGGCGAGGAACATTGTCCGATCATCGCCTCGGATAGTCTGATTTATTTCAGCTACAAGCAACCCGGTGTGACCCAGGATAGTGACATCTGGAAAGTCGAAAAGAAAAACGGCGCCTGGCAAAAGCCACAAAGCCTGGGGACGCGGATCAATTCACCATACCGTGATCATTTGCACTGGACGGGGCTGTCGAAAGACGGCAAAAGCCTGATCATTACCAGCACCCGCACCGACATGGGTTCGCGCGGCGGTCACGATGAATGGATTTCTCACCAGAATCCCAGAGGCGAATGGCAGGAGCCTTTGAACCTCGGCGACACCGTCAATACCGCCGGTGAAGACATGTGCTGGTCGTTCACGCCGGATGGCAAACAATTCTTCGGAGGCTGGGGACCACAGGGTTCTTACAACATGGATGTATTATGGCTTAACAAGGATGATGTGCCGTTGCTGAATAATTTCGATCCCATCGGTCCACCACCAAACCTGATGGCGAAAACCAAAGCAAAAGCCAGCGACATCAAGTAGCGTCTTCTTATACGACAAATCAAAGCTCGTTGTGGCTGTCTTTGGTCAGAAGCTGTTTTGTGCGTAAAAAATGACCAGTTGGCGGCGCGGCGTAGAACAGCCGATTTCGTTCGTGGCAAACAGGATTTTCTACGAACGAAATCGACGTTTATGTTGCTAAGGAAGGAATGGCTACCAACTTAAGCCGGGACAGTCAGAGGTTAAGCTTCCCTCTTTGTCCCGTTTTAAACGAGAAGCCGAAGGAATGAAGTATGGCTTTCATCAGAAATAACTTCCGCTGATGGTTCCCATACTCTGCGTGGTAACCTGCTCAGGGACGCTCTAGCGTCCCGAACCGCAGAGCGGTTCAGGCTGCATTCCCACGCGGAGCGTGGGAACAATGCGCCCGGAGTGCCGGAAGTTATTTTTAACCATATCCTAACGTCCTCAAAATCGGAAAGGGGGTTCAGTGACTCGATTGGCAGGTGTCGGCAACAGGGATAGCCGCCGCCAAGCCTACATGGATGTATTCACAGCATTCTGTCGAGCGAGTCACCGAACCGCCACATGCTTACTGTTTCGAGAAGTTGTTTTGCGCATATTCCTAACGTTTGTCCAGTAGTTGGGCATGGGCGGCAGCCAGTCTGGCTACCGGAATTCTAGGTGCCGAGCAGGATACATAGTTCAAGCCGAGGCTATGCACAAACTGAATGGAACGAGGATGGCCGCCATGTTCTCCGCATATGCCGACTTTCAGATCCGGGCGGGTATGCCTGCCCAAATCCACAGCCATTTTCATCAACTTGCCCATGCCGTGAGTATCCAGGGTTTCGAACGGATTGTCCTGCAGCAGGCCGGAATCTTCGTAAAGCGGCAGGAATTTGTTTTCGGCGTCTTCACGTGAGAAGGAGAAGGTGGCCTGGGTCAGGTCGTTGGTGCCGAACGAGAAGAAGGCGGCGATTTCCGCCAAATGTTCGGCCCGGGTACAGGCTCTGACGGTTTCTATCATCGTGCCGAATTTGAACTTGAGTTCTATCTTATATTGGGCTTCGACTTCGGCCTTGATTTCGTCGACGAACTCTTTGACCTTTTTGAGTTCCTGCAGGGTGATGACTTGCGGCACCATGATCTCGGGTTCGACCGGAATCCTGTGTTTCATGCAACGGGCGGCGGCATCCAGAATCGAGCGGATTTGCATCTTATAGATTTCAGGATAACTCATGCCCAGACGCACGCCTCTATGGCCCAGCATAGGATTGACTTCGAACAATTCCAGCACCTTGTCCAGCATCATTTCCTTCTTGGCGATCGCCTCGACGATGACTTCTTCGTTCAGTTGATCGAACGGCGCGGGTAATTCGGCGTGGCCGTGTAGCGTTTCCAACGCCACGCGTTGGCCCCTGACGATGGTCAGATATTGTTTCAGCGCGTTGATTTCGTCCAGCAGTTGATGTTCGTTCGGCAGGAATTCGTGCATGGGCGGATCGAGCAGGCGCACGGTCACGGGATGCGGCGACATGGCTTCGAACAGTTCGACGAAATCGTCGCGTTGGATGGGGAACAATTTGGCTAGCGCCGCTTCGCGCTCCTCGGTGTTATGGGCCAATATCATATCGATGACCAAGGGTAAACGGTCTACCGCATTGAACATGCGTTCGGTGCGGCATAAGCCTATGCCTTTGGCACCGTATTCCGCAGCCAGCCTCGCCATAGCCGGCGTGTCGGCGTTGGCGTGGACGCGCAGTTTGGCCTTATCGTCGGCCCAGCTTAACAAGGTTTTCAATTCGGGAGAGAACGACGGCTTGATCGTCGGTATGCGCCCTAAATAGATATGGCCGGTACTGCCGTCTATCGTGATGACGTCGCCTTCCCGGATGTGGATGTCGCCGACGATAGCCAAACGGGCCCGCACATCGATCTTGATATCTTCGGCGCCCGCCACGCAGGCCTTGCCCATGCCGCGCGCGACCACGGCCGCATGCGAGGTCTTGCCGCCGCGGCTGGTCAATACGCCTTGGGCGGCGAAAAAGCCGTGTATGTCTTCCGGTTTGGTTTCTTCACGCAGCAAGATGATGTCTTGGCCGGCGCGGCCTAGTCTAACAGCCGTGTCGGCATCGAATACGCATTTGCCGCAGGCCGCACCGGGCGATGCCGGCAGGCCCTGTGCCAAGGGCTGCTGGCCGTGATCCAGTGCTAACTGCGGATGCAGCAATTGTTCCAATAACTCGGGATTGATCCTGAGCAAGGCGCGATCTTTTGTGATCAAGCCTTCGTTGACCATATCGATAGAGGTTTTGACCATGGCCGCCGCATTCATCTTACCGTTGCGGGTTTGCAGGCAATAGAGGATGCCGCGTTCTATCGTGTATTCGTAATCCTGGACTTCCTGGTAATGCGCTTCCAGCTTGTTACGCAGATCGACCAACTGGCGATACTGCTCCGGCATTTCTTTGGCCATTTCCTGCACCGGTTTCGGGGTGCGTATGCCGGCGACCACGTCTTCGCCTTGAGCATTGACCAGATATTCGCCGTACATCTCGTTGTCGCCGGTGCCGGGGTTACGGGTAAAACCGACGCCGGTGGCGCAGTCGTCGCCCATGTTGCCGAATACCATGGTCACGATGTTGACGGCGGTGCCGTTGGCGACGTCGGGAGTGATATGGAATTCGCGGCGGTAATCGACGGCCCGTCTGCCCAGCCAGGAGTTGAATACGGCGCGGATGGCGATTTCCAGTTGCTGATAGACATCCTCAGGGAAGGGGCGGCCGGTTTCTTCGTGAACGACCTGCAGGAACAATTCGCTGATTTCCTGCAATTGGTCGGCGTTCAGCGCTACGTCGTGTTTGATGCCGGCATCGCGTTTGACGGATTCGAAATGCAGGTCGAATTTTTCGTCTTCTATACCCAAAGCGACCTTGCCGAACAGCTGAATAAACCGGCGATAGGCGTCGTAAACGAAGCGAGGATCGTCGGTCATTTCTATCATCGCCTTCAATGTCTGTTTGTTCAAGCCTAGGTTCAAGATG
>JAQTYP010000322.1 GCA_028688235.1 Methylomonas sp. | reverse complement strand
CATAGCGTTCTGCCGCATCTGCCATTTGCGCAAGCGCCTCTTGGCGCTGAGCCTCAGCTTGTGTCGCCGCGTCTGAACCACCGATTTCGGACAAAACCCGCAAGGCGTTTGCATGGTCAGCCGAAAGCATCGTTTGCTGCTGCACGGCATCAGCAATTTCATCGTTGATGTGTGCGAGCTCAGCGGCCAGATGAAGCAGATTAGCCGCATCAATCTCCGCTTCGATTTGCAGCCGCGTTAGGCCATCTCCCCCATTGAGAAGTGTCGCCTTAGTCTCTGCAAGCTCGGCATTGAGACGACGTTGCTCGTCAGATCGAGCAATGGCTGCATTCAACAAAGTCGTGGTGTCGACGCCTGCTTTTTCCATTAACGGTTTCAAACTCGCCGTGGCGGTTTGACTGGATTCTTTGGCTTCCAATACCTGGCTGTTTGGGGTAGGACAAGCAGTCGTGTCACCAGCCGCCATTTTGATCTCTCGAAAGTACGGTCGCTGGGCGGAGTGGCTATATAAACCGGAACAGAACATGTGACCCCAGCTCATGGATGTTGTCATGCTGGATGAGCTACGGAATTTGCCATTCCCAGTCTCAGTCGATGCGTCTTTACTATTTCATCTGGATATTAAAGCCCTAGATCGTGCTGATAAACCACTAGCCGTTCGGTCTGCTTCGTGGCGGCATAAAAAATTCTTTAAAATGAACAAATTGCTCCGTCGACACGCAATTCCCTATTGAATACGAGTAACGGCGCGGGGTATGGTGTTCTCGAAACAGGGTACGCGTATACTCGTCGACCTGTTCCATTTACCATAGCTTGCTGTTATTTATTGATGGAGGTCAGATTTCAAAACTTAACCGGAATTTTTATAAAACGTCGGATTTACCTGCAAGCATTTCTTGTTCCGCTTCATACCAGTCCTCTATTTCGTGGCCCGGCGCAAACCCTCTTTTTTCGGCTTTGTAATAGGCACATTCGGCAATTTCGGCGGTTAAATCGGGTGAGCAACAGCCTTCATTAGCGCATTCTTCGCTTGTGGTTTCTTCAATACTGCTTTTCTTATTTGAGGCCATCGTTTACTCCTTAATCAGATTAACAACAGAAATCAGCTACAACACACTTGCAGTAGCAAGAGTTTTTTTAAATCGATCAAAAAATAATCGCTCTAAACATCCATTTGAATAAAAAGTGACTTTAGGTTTCAAAAGAGCTGGATAAAGGTTAAATATCTAGGCGGCCTTTGGTACGAGCTGGTAAACCGGTTTTTAAAAGGACAAAACCTAACGACTAAAAGTTCATACGCTTAGTTGGTTTACTGATATCGAAACATCGCGTCGGAATCCGTAAAGCACGTCCAAGCGGCATAATGCCTAACAACTTTTACGTTTGGAGCATGACTATTGTCTGAGTTCAGTAAGTATCCCCCGGCAAAGCCGGGGGCTTTATGTTGTGAACCGCTCAAAGCGGTAAATAGGGTCGCTAACGCGGCCCTTTCATAATGGCCGCCCATAGGCGGCGACTCACTGCCAAAGGTTCATTTGTTCAATTCGTTGGTCTTCCTGTTCTTGATGCCGGATATACTCCCGAATCATCGTTTCATCCCGACCTACCACACAAAATAACCTCTCGCCCAGAAATGTTGCCTTACAAAATTCCGTTTCTGTTCACCATAAACCCGCGCCAAATGAATCGCGCTCTTGCCCTTGATGTGACCAATCACTTGCGACACCGCATATTTCGGCGGGATCGAAATCAGCATGTGCACATGATCCGGCATCAAGTGACCTTCCAGTATCCGGCTCTCTTTCTGGCCCGCAAGCCTCCGAAACACCTCCCCTAAATGTTTTCGCAATTCCTTGTACAGCGTTCGACGCCGGCACTTTGGTATAAATACCACATGATATTTGCACTCCCATTTCGAGTGGCTTAAGCTTTCGTTCTCGTCCATCAGGTTCTCCTTTTTCGCGTTTGCTTGGCGGCTCACGCGTTCGAGTGTCCTGATGGACTCCTCTAAATATCAAACTTTTGCTGTCTCCCCGGCAGAGCCGGGGGATTTCTCATTTTTGGTTAATTGAACCACGAAGAACTCTTATTGACGACAAAAGTAGAAGTGTGGCCAATAAGGCTGCGACGATTAGGTCCGGCCAATGATTATCCAATGCCCAAACGCCTATTGCGGCTATAATGACCGACAAATTGGACGCAATGTCATTGCGCGAACACTCATAAACAGAACTCATGTTGATATCTTCGTGACGATGTCGCCAAAGCAGATAAAGGCAAAGTCCATTCGCGGCTAAACCGGCCAAGCTGAATATACCCATGACTTGATACGACGGTAGTTCCGGGTTTGCCAGACGATTGACAATTTGTGCTACCACACCCGCCGATGCTGCAAAAATTAATCCGCCTTTGAACAGTGCAACGCGAGCTTTGGTTTGGGAATTGCGGCTGACGGCAAACAGGCTCAGGCCATAAGTCATTGCATCGCCCAAATTATCCAGGGAATCGGATAGCAAAGCGGTGGACTTGCCATACAGCGCCGCAAATACAATGACTGCGAACATCACCGCGTTGATCAACAATACCTTGATTAAGGTACCGCGCTGCCTCTCCAGAAGTGCTTCCGCCGCACAGTCGTTTTCGCAACAGGATGCCATGGGCTAATCTCGAAACATTGAAATTAGATTAAATGATGGCATAAACTTCATTCGTTTATCAAACCCGAATGCAACGTAAATCCGAAACATCGAATGGCAACAGGCTTTAGGAAATATTACAGTTTTTCAACCTTGCCAGTGGTAAGTTCTCAAATTCGGTAATAACCGGTAAATTAGCAGACCATCAGGGATTTAAATTTCAAAAGTGTTTGTTTTCTTAGCAAATTAGGTATAGGCTTAAAAGAAGGATCATTTCGCTACTATAGAATCTAAGATATCCAAAATGTTCAGCCGCAGGCTAGTCGTATTGTTAATGCTCATCATGGCAGTCATGCCTGTAAGTGTGACGTATGCGCATTACTCCGGCAACGAATTATTTTCTACAGTGCATTCCATTTCCAGTGATGATTTGGCGACTGACAAGAACATATCAAACGTCGGACAAGACCATCATTGCCATCCCAGTAAATATCATCCTTCTACTTGCAACTTTCATGTTTGCGTCGATTGTGCGCTTGCTTCGTCTTTCATATTCCTTTCATTGCAGCGCGTAACTAACTACGTCGCGTTTGCAAAGCCGGAATTCCTTTCCCTCCATCTCCCGCCTAACACAAAGCCACCTACAGCGACCCTTTAAGCGTTTTAGAACGGCCTTCCAACACCTGGTTTATAAGGCCTTCAAGGCAATCGCGGTTCAGGTTTTCCAACGCGCTATCGCTGATTAGTTGGATCGCATTGATTGTCGTCGCCAATATGACGTTTTGAGGATCATTATGTCGCCAGATTTACCCATTACCCGCTACCATCTGATAGCGGTATTGTGGCTTGCCTGTAGTGCCGCCTACAGTACGGAGCAACCTGTTTTGTCTTTACAAGCCGCCACCGAACTTGCCGTGCAGGACAATCCCGGCTTGGCGCAGATCAACGCACGAGCCCAAGCCATGGCCGCTATCCCATCGCAAGTCGGCACGTTACCCGACCCGGCCATCAGTTTCAGTTCGCTGAACTTGCCGACCGATACCTTCGATACCCGGCAGGAACCGATGACGCAAATGCAATTCGGCGTATCGCAGAGCATACCCTTTCCGGGCAAATTGGCGTTAAACGAACAAGCCGCCGGTTTTGCGGCCGAGGCCGCCGCGCACGATGTCATCGAAGCGAGGTGGCGATTATTGCGCGACGTGAAAAAGATCTGGTGGTCGCTGTTTTATCTAGACCGTGCACTGGAAATTATCAAGGCCAATCAGGATTTACTTCGGCAATTCGTTGCGATCGCGCAAACCAAATATCAAGTGGGCGAAGGCTTACAACAGGATGTGCTATTGGCGCAACTGGAACTATCCCGCCTGCTAGATAACGAACTTGTTCTCGTCGGGACTCGCGAACGAGCAAAAGCGCAATTGAATGCCTTACTCGATAGGCCGGCGGATCAGCAAATCGCTTTACCCAAAGCGGTTTCGGAAACATTGCCCAACTTGATGTCGGAGTCTGCATTATTCGAACAAGCGGAAAACGCCAGGGCATTGCTCGCTTCCCGGCGCGAATCGGTCAATGTGGCGCAAACGCGTTTGGAGTTGGCCAAGAAAGACTATTTTCCGGATTTTAATGTCGGTGCCTCTTATGGCATTCGTGACAACACACTCGCGAATGCCGATCGAGCGGATTTTCTTAGTATGAGATTGAGCATGACGGTTCCGATTTTTTTGGACAGCAGACAAGCCAAGGCGGTTGATCAACGTACCAGCGAATTGATGCAGCAAAGGTATGAATTACAAGACGAGTGGAACCGTGTACGAGCCGATATTTCAACCGCCTATAGCGATTTTCATCAAACCAAGAATCAGGTG
>JAQTYP010000321.1 GCA_028688235.1 Methylomonas sp. | reverse complement strand
CCTTTAGACACCAAAGGTTTCATTGCATGATCTCCGCCGTTTCGCCCGGCCACATCGGTTGTTTGGCAACCCAAGGCTTGTTGAACGGCGCCGGTATCGGCCCTTGCCAACCGGGATACAGGTTCAGCGTTTCGGAGGTGACCGGAAATACCGGAATGAGAATCTGCCGCGCAACGGGCTGCTTTTTCGCCACAGCATAGGCGGCCTTCATCGCCGCCGCTCCCAATGGACCGCAAAACTGAGCGGAGTCGATACGGGTCAGGCGGTGAGCGCGGATATTCTCTACGGACAAGGGGTCGCCATCGATGCTGGCGACGGCGATTTCATCGCGTCCCGCGGTGGCCAGAACATCGACTACGGCCAGACCGCCGCCGTCATTGACGGTGAAAACGGCATCGACGCTGTCGCGTTTCGGGAAGTCGCGCAGGATATCCAGGCCTGCCTTGCGACCGGAGACCGGTTCGACGGCTTGGTAGGTTTTGAGGATCATGAAAGCCTTGCCGTGGTCGCGCAAGCCATCGAGAAAGCCGTTCACCCGCTCGACGGTGGAAGAGACCAAGGGATACTCAACCAGCACCAGGCGCAATGGAGCGGGTCCCGGGAATTGCGCCGCCAGATACTCGCCATCGAGATAACCGGCCTGCCGGTTGTCCGAGGTGACATAGGCGGCCAAATGCCCCCCGCTGATATATTGGTCGTAGGCGACCACCGGGATGCCGGCGGCGTTGGCGGCCTTGAGTGGGGCGGCCAACGCCGCGTTGTCGGTCGGCTGCACGATGATGACATCGGGTTTGGCGGTCACCATCGCCAGCATCTGCCCAATCTGACGTTCGATACCGGACGCGCCGTCGCCGGCAACCTCGGGCAGCAATGTCACCTGCCGTTCGCCGCGTTCGCGAGCGGTCGAATTGATGCGCTCGGCTTCGGCCTCCAGCCCCTTGCGCATGGCCACTTGCCCCGGAATATTCATCGACCAGTAAAGTACGCCGATACGTAGCGGCTCGATCACAGCACCGTTCTCGGCCAACACGGTATGACAACAGATCGCCAGAAGCATAAGCACCCACTGTTTTCGCATCGCACCTCCTCATGCGGATCAGACTAAATCAAATACCGGTCACGTCGAGCTTGTTCAACACTACACTCACGCGAGTGATTATCTCAGAGCATGGAACAAGAAACACACTTTTCCTTAGCCCATCACCTCGTTCGGAGCATCCCAGTAAGGCAACGCGCGTAGAGCTTCCGCCTGTACTATGCAGATAGATCATTGAGTCACACTAATCCGATTCGGCGGCATGGAAGCCGCCGTCGAGCAAGAAGGACGTATTCACCGCATCCTGGTTGATAAACCCAACCTATTAATGGTTTGATGCGGGTAATACGAAAGTCTCAGTGTCTATCCACCGATGGAATCAGATTGGAGACGCCGCGACGACCACAAACGCGCCTTGCCCGCGCCCAGCACGCAACGCCTCGATTTCCCGGATTTCAGCTAGCGGACGAAACAGCGTTTGTCCCCAGCCGTCAATCGAGAAGCCGGTTTCCAGCAAAAGCCTATCCACCTCATCGGCGGAATAGAACGTGGCTTCGCGGTAAAACACGCTCTCGGCCTGGTGTGCCAAATAATCTTGTCCCAAGGCGCTTTCCCGGTCTATGAAGCCGATCACCAAACGCCCACCCGGTTTGAGCACACGATGCGCCTCGGCCAACATCTTCCCCGCGGAATCCACAAAGCAGATCGTGGTGACCACTAACGCATAATCGAAACTACCGGCCGCGAAAGGCAGATTTTCCGCCACGCCTTCGACGGCTGCTATGCCGCACGCGGCGGCATGAATCAGCATGGCGGGTGACGGATCGAGGCCCACTTGTACACCCAATGGCGCGGCGAAGCGGCCGCTGCCGACCCCGATCTCGAGTCCCTTACCTGCTCAGGGCACGAAGGGGCGCAGGGCCAAGAGCTCTGAAATATAGGCGGCTTCGTGTTTCCCAAACCACGCCTCGTAGCGCAGATGATGAGATTCGAACGGCGCAACTCTAGGCACGGCACATACCCTCCCGAAAACGGCAATCCATGATCTTACTCACGACCGCCTCTGTGTCTGCTGCGGTGCCCGCCACCTGCCGCGGAACCTTGCGCGCATCGTTGAAACGCCGGCAAGTGACTCTGCTGAGATGCGTCGTGCAGATTGCGGAACACCGTAAGAATGTCCGGGCGCTCGGTCGATTGCAGCAAGCGCTCATAGATTTCGGCATTGGCGACCTCGGCGGCGACGCCCGCCTCGCAAGCGGCTTGCAGGCTGGAGTACCGATCCACTTTACCCGGCCGGGGATTCTCAGGCATGGACAACCCGTAACGGGCAAACAGCGAGCGCAACGCTTCAATATGCCGCCCTTCGGCCTCGAGAATATTGTTGAACGGTTGTACCTCGCCGAAATCGGCAAGCACTTGTTCGTAGGTCGCGAAGGCGCGATATTCGTCGTTGAGCGCTTCGTTGAGCGCCCTGATTTCGGTTTCGGTCAGAGTGGTCATGACTTAAGCTCCTAAATGAAAGAACGTGATGGTCCCGATGCCCGCCAGCAGCAACACAAACTGCCGCACCGAGGCGGCAAGCGTTACCTGTCGGTTCAGCGCCGGAATTAGATCCGCCGCCGCAATATAAATGAAACTGGCGGCGGAAATCGCCAAAATATAGGGTACTGCCTCGCGGGTTTCCCCTAGCCAGAAATAGGCCATCAACGCGCCAGGCAGCGTGGCGCTGGACGACAGTCCGTTCAGCAGTAGCGCCCTGGATCGACTGTAACCACTGTCGAGCAAAATGGCGAAATCGCCGACCTCCTGCGGCACCTCGTGGGCGATTACCGCCAAGGCCGTAGCGATACCCAGCGGAACGGAATTAAGGAATGCTGCGGCGATCACCACGCCATCCACAAAGTTGTGGATGGCATCGCCAATCAGAATCAATGGCGCGGCGCGTCCGTGTATTTCACAGTCTGCTTGGTGACAATGGCGCCAAATGACGAGTTTTTCCAACACGAAAAACAGTACCATTCCGGCCAAGACTGTCGCCAGGACTGGGTTCGCCGGTGCTTGTTTGAGTCCAGACGGAATCATGCCCAGAAACGCCGCGCCGAGTAAGGTGCCGGTGGCGTAGCTGATCAGGCAGGGAAGCAGAATTTTGCGTATGCCATCCGGAAAAAATAAAAACAAAGCCGCACCACCGATAGCGCCGATGCTGCCCAGGATACTGAAGCCGATTATCCATAGCAGCATGATCAGGACTCTGGTTCAGCGACTGTTTCGGCGGCAAGTTCGGAATCGGCTACTACGGAGTCATCCTGGCACAGCCGTTTTCTGTCGGTCAGTTCATCCATTTTTCTGAACACGGGGCCAATGATGGATTGTTCGATCCCGGTGAAATACAGCCGGCCCGCATTGACGACCACGAATACCGAGCTGAAGTGATGCAGCAAGGCGGCAACGATGGGATTGAGCAGGCCGAATGTTGCCAGCGCCAGGCCGATGCTGTTGAAACCGACCGCCCATAGATAATTTTGTTGAATAATCCCGCCCATTTTATGGCTGAGCCGCAAAATGGTGACCAGATCCTGGGCATCGTGACCGCGAATCACCACATCCGAGGAGATGATCGCCAGATTGACATTCTTGTGCCCGCCGATGGCGATGCCGACATTGGCGGCGGCCAGTGACGGTGCATCGTTGACGCCGTCGCCGACCATCGCCACCTTGCCCTGGGCCTGAAACTGTTTGACCAGCGCGGTTTTGTCCTCCGGCTTGCAATTGAAATAGTATTCGTCGGCGTTGATATAGTCGGCGACCCGTTTCGCTTCCTGTTCTTCGTTGTCGCCGGTCGCCAGAATGACTTTTTCGATGCCGCAAGCGCGGATGGTGTCGGCCAAGCCTTGCATTTCCGACAGCATGATGTCGCGAATGACGATGACACCTTTGACTTCTCTATCGACGGCCAGCCAGATCGCGCGGCCGGTATAGTCGATGGCAGGCAATTCAATATCCTGAAGACTCAGTGTTTCGGCGCTGCCCATCAAAATATCGTGTTCATCGATCCTGGCCTTGATGCCGCGGCCCGGCAGATCCTCGGCCTGCTCGACCGGCAGAAAACGGCTTACGCCTTGGGCTTTTGCGTAGTTGATAATCGATCGGGCGATCGGGTGATCGAAGCGGGATTCGATCGATGCGGCCAGTTCCAGCAGTTGTTGCTGCGGCATGCCGAGCTCGATGATTTGGCTGACCTCGGGTTCGGCCAGGGTGACCGTGCCGGTTTTATCCAGAATCAGGGTTTTGATGTCCTGCATGTTTTCCAGCGGCTCGCCGCCTCGGGCCAGAATATTAGTCCGGGCCAGGCGCCCGATATTGGCGGCGAACGCGGTCGGCGTGGCCAGCGCCCAGGCGCACGGGCAGACCACCGCCAGTGCGGTCGCCATCAGATGCAGGCTGCCGGTGATAAAAAACAGCATAAACG
>JAQTYP010000011.1 GCA_028688235.1 Methylomonas sp. | reverse complement strand
GGCAGACCTTCGACAAACGCCTGCTGCAGATATGTGAACATTATATGCGACAACCGGTTCAGGACGTCAGATTCAGCAAGAGTTCCTGGTTTGCGATTCTGGACATCGATCATTTCAAGCGGGTCAACGACACCTTCGGTCATCTCTATGGGGATGAGGTGCTGTTGCTGTTCAGTCAGATGATGGAAAAGCATTTTCGCTACAACGATTTTCTGTTTCGATTCGGCGGGGAAGAGTTCGTCGTGATTCTGAATCTGGCGGACCAGGCGAGCGCCGAGTCGGTGTTCGAGCGCTTCAGACAGCGAATTGCCGAACATGAATTTCCCACCGTCGGACAGGTAACCGTCAGCATAGGCGTTACGCATGTCGACAGTGCGATCATGCCGTCGATCTTGCTGGATAGGGCCGACAAGGCTTTGTATCATGCCAAGGCCAGCGGCAGAAATCAGGTCATCGTCTACGAAAAAACGGCCGCGCTTGCCCTCGACGACGCCGGCAACGAAACTGACTTTTTCTAGCTTTCAGTCTTGCCGAATAAGACCTACCGGCACCCTTGGTTTAGGGTGCGATTCAAACTGAGGCGCAATAAAAAATGAAACGCTGCGCGAAGCCAATTTGGCTACCAACTTAAGCCGGGACAGTCAGAGGTTAAGCCGTTCGTGGTGTGCTTGTCGAACCATGAATGGCTTAACCGTTCACCCTTCGACAAACTCAGGGGCGAACGGTTAAGCCTCCCTCTGTGTCCCGTTTTAAACGAGAAGCCGCCAATTTAAAGTCGGGCTTCGACCCGATAGCCGAGTTTCTTTCTTTTGCGAGGCCAAAAAAGAAAAGGCCGCCCCGATACCACCTGGCTCCCCAAGTAATTTCCCCTCAGTTTGAATCGCCCCCTTGGTTTAAGGCGTATCTCTTTCCATTTGGGAGATGACTTCGTTGGACGCCAGTTCCAGGCCGCGCTTGAAGTAGTCGCAGGCTTGGTCTTTGTCGCCTTTGCCGAACATGGCTTCGGCCAATAACTGATAGGCCCCTACGGATGGGTCGATATTGAGACTCTTCAGCAGATATTGTTCGGATTTTTCCATTTGCCCGACTTTATAAGCCAGTTTGCCCAGTACCTTCAGCAAGATCGGATCCCTTGGGTAGACCGCCAGCCATTGTTCGGCCGCCTGCAACTGTTTGGGAATATGATCGGTTTCGATGTTGGAATATAGCTCCAGCAGCGTAGCGTCCCAATGCTTGCCTAGTTGCTTGATGATGGCTTCTTCGATACCAGCCCCGGCGCCGGCATTGATCATTGCCGCAAAATAGATGTTGGCGATGCCCGGCAGGGTTTTGATGTGATCCGGGATATCGTTCCAGCAAGCTTGTATCGCTTGCTCGTCGTTCTGTGCGGCCGCATTTTTCAGCAAGCTGCTGTAGGCCTTGGTTTGCAACAATTTGATTTCGGTTTCCATCAGGACTTTGTTTTGTTGCAGGGACGGCAATAAACGGCTCAAGCCCTCCCAATCTCCCAGATGTTGATAGGCTTGATGCATCATTTTCAATACGCGGCCGTGGCCGGGATCGATGGAGTGCAGTTTGCTCAAGGTTTCTATCGCTTGCTCGAATTGTTGTTCGGACATGTGCAATTCGGCTTGAGTCAGGCCTACGGTCAAATTGTTGTCCGATGATTGTTCTGCCGCCTTTTGCAGATATTCGTCGCGTTTGTCCAGTGCGCCGCGAGATTGTGCCGCGCGGGCCGCTGTCAAGTAATGCAGCAGAGGTGTGCCGCTATTGGCGGCATGCTTGATCAGAATTTTTTCGGCGCTTTCCCAGTTACCATCGGCGGCATCGAACAGGCCGGCGATCAATGCCTCCTGAGAGCGGTTGAATTTGACCGAGCGCCGGCGTTTAGCGAATTGGCCCGGCATCCGCATCAACACTCCTAGCAGGCGGAAAAAACTGTACAACACAAAAAATCCTAGGACTTGCACCATGGTAAACACGGTCAGCGAGGTTTCCAGCGACCAATGTCCAAAGCCTATCAATACGTAACCCGGATCGTTATGGTGGGCCAGCCAGCTATGCAGTGCGTAGGCCAGCGCCACGGCGCTAAGGAGGGAAGCGACAAAGTAAATGACATTTTTCATGGCTGCGCTCGCTTATGGCTGGCCTTCGGTCGGTTGCTGGGGCGCAGCGGGAGCCGGCTGATCGGTCAGCAAGGCTTTGTCTGTTTCGACGCGCAGCTTGCTGATGTCCTTAAGCATTTTCAACGATCCGCTGACGTCCGGATACTGGCTGTGCAATTGAACGCTCGCCAATTCGTCCAGTTCGGCGATGAATTGCTCGGTTTTCCGGTTTTCGGCAAAATTCTTCTTCAGCCACTCCTTGGCATCGGCAATGCTGCTGCCGAATAAGGTGTCGTTTTGTTGCACCAATGCAATTTCTATCATTTCCAGCCTAACTTTCAGTTGCTGCTTGATAAAGTGAGCTTCCTCGGGAGACAAAACGGCGTTGACCGGTTGTTCCGTATGGCGCAACACCACGTAACCCTCCAATTGTTTGGCGACCTGGTCCAAAATTTCGTGGCCGTGTTGGGAAAGATCTTGAGGCGCTTGGTCTTTTTCGGCCTGTTTGCCGGCATGCGGCAGGAATACCGATAAGCCTTCCACTGCATCCTGCAGATGTTGAATTCGTGCATATATGCCGACGATGTCCGGCACGACGACGCTATTCAAGGCGGCGATTTCTTTGGCAATTTGTTCGCGCACCTTGAAGACCGAGGCATCTCCGCTCTCTCTGAGGCGTTGATCGGCCGCCTCCAATGCTTCGCGGGTCGTCGCAACGTCGCCGACCAGATGCAGACGCTGACTGGCCACGCTGAGCAGATATTCGGCATCGGCGAGCAACCAGTCGCCGCGGGTTTTACCCAATTGGCGTTGTAATAAGGTAATCGAGGTTTCCAGTTCTTTACGCGTACTTCCCAAACGTTCGTCGTGCAGTTTGGTGAATTCTGCCAGAGTCTGGTTGAAATGATTGTCTTTGCCGGCCATTTCGGCATTCAGGTTGGCGATCTGCGATTGCACACCGGTTACCTGCTGCTGTAGAAGGTTCAATTCCTTGTCGATTTCTATCAGTTTCAAGGCATCCTGGCTATTTTCACTGTCCTGGCTGGCCCGCAATTGCTGCATGAAGTAAAAACCGGCGGCGGCCAATGCGATGACCAAAGCGATGGCGACAAGGCCTATCCACAAGCCGGCTCGAGACTTTTTCACCACTACCACTGGGCTTGCTTGTTCTTGTTGTTCTTCAATTACTTCGGCCACTGTTTTCCCCGTTAAATAACGTAGTCAATGTCTCTAAAATGGCGGCATCTGTCGGCTGCCGGCTGATTGTAATTTGTTCGAAACCCAATTGCTTCGCCAATTGTTGCTGTCTTTCGCTGACCACTATCAACGGCAACCGGCGCAACAATGCGTTCGACGCCGGATCCAGCAGAGTCAGCAAGTTCTCCAGCGCTTCTCCGCTGGTAATCGTGATCGCAGCCAAGCGACCTTCAGTCAAATGCTGAACCAGCAGGCGATTGTCGCCTTCCGGCCGGCAGCGGCGATAAACTTCGAGATAATCGACCTTTGCGCCGCGATTGCGCAGTGTTTGCGCCAGTTTTTCCCGGCCGCCAACACCGCGCACTATCGTCATACGCTGGCTCGCCACTTGCCGCATATCGGCTTCGGCAAGCAGGCCTTCACTGCTGAAATCGTGTTCCGGTACGCAAGCCACGGTGAGTCCTGCCTGCCGTAATGCATTCGCGGTGGCCTGACCAACCGCGGCCAAGCGTAATGTTCGTAACTGCGGCATTTTGCCATCGAACGCTTTCAGAGCAAAATCTACGGCGTTCGTGCTGGTAAAAATCAACCAGTCCCGGCTTAGAGACTGTTCGATGACCCTGGTTTCGACATTCACCGCCCGGATCTCCAAGGTTGGAAATCGCAATGCCGTGCCGCCCTGTTGCGCAATGAGTTCGCATAGCCGATGCGCCTGGGCCGCCGGCCGGGTGACCAAGACGACGGCCCCCTTCAGCTCGTCCGTCACGAATAGAGCTCGCGTAGTATCTTGTCCGCGCCTTGCGCCAGCAAGTCGTCGGCTATGGAAACGCCCAAGCGTTCGGCTTGATCCAGCGGACTTTCGGCTTGGGCGCGATATAGCAACGAGCCGTCGGGACTGCCGACCAGTCCGCGCATGAACAAACGATCGCCGCGGATCTCGGCAAAACCTGCGATCGGCACCTGGCAGCCGCCGTTCAGCCTTGCATTCATCGACCGCTCGGCTTTGACCCGAATGCTGGTCTCTTCGTCATGCAGAACGTCAAGATAATCGTGTATCTCGATGTCGTCAGTACGGCATTCTATGCCTATCGCTCCCTGCCCCATGGCCGGCAAGCTTTCCTCCGGCGACAACGCGGCCGTGATACGCTCGCCTAGTCCTAAGCGTTTCAAGCCGGCAGAAGCCAAAATGATGGCATCGTACTCGCCGGCATCCAGTTTAGCCAATCGGGTGTTGACATTGCCGCGCAGGCTCAGAATTTCGGCCTGCGGGAATTTTTCCTTGATCTGGCATTGGCGGCGCAGACTGGATGTGCCGATACGGGCGTCGGCCGGCAATTCGGCCAAACTTCGATAACGGTTGGACACAAAGGCGTCCGTAGGGTCTTCGCGCTCCAGTATCACCGCCAGATGCAGACCTTCGGGAAACTCCACGGGCACGTCCTTCATCGAATGCACGGCGATGTCGGCGACCCCTTCCAGCATACCCTGCTCCAATTCCTTGACGAACAAGCCTTTGCCGCCGACTTTGGCCAGCGGCGCGTCCAATATCTTGTCGCCGCGAGTGACCATTTTTATCAGTTCGGTTTTTACGTCCGGAAATGCCAGTTGTAAACGGGAGGCAACGTGTGCCGCCTGCCACAATGCCAGAGGACTTTGCCTGGTTGCAATACGAATAGTTTTTTCAGCCAAAATAGCTCCTGCCGAATCAGGACAAAACGGTTTCAGCATTCCGTTTCGCCTGGCGATTGGAAAATAAATCGGGCTATTGTAATCCGATTCGACGACGAAATTCTTTAGAACTTGAGCCCGGACGAAGCGCCCGGTCCTCGAAGCGCACGAGAATCGCGAAAAATTACAAAGCGTTACCCCTATTTATCCGGCAGTCGACAGACATGGCTCATCCTAACGATCATGAATGCGCTGCATCGCCCCGGCAAATGAAAGGCTTCCGTACTTCTGTAGGGGCCGCCCTCGTCGCGACCATGCGTCTCTCCTAGAAAACTTGGAATCGTCGCTTGCCTTGTGGCGTCAGGGTTTCTTAGAATGCCGGTCAGATGAATCAGGAGTTTTTGCGATGAGCGAAATCAGGGAGTTTATCCCGTTGAATATTGCGGTGTTAACCGTATCCGATACCCGCACCGAAGAAGACGACGTCTCCGGCTCGAGCTTGATAACAGGACTGACCGACGCGGGTCACCGCCTATATGACAAAAAGATAGTGCCTGACGATATTTACCGGATTCGTGCTATCGTCAGCCTATGGATAGCCGACCCCGACATTCACGTGATCATCAGCACCGGTGGAACCGGCGTGACCGGCCGCGACGGCACGCCCGAAGCGGTATCGCCATTGCTCGATAAACAATTGGACGGGTTTGGCGAGGTTTTTAGGATGATTTCCTACCAGGAAATCAAGAGTTCGACGATACAATCGAGAGCTATTGCCGGCGTCGCCAACGGCACCTATATTTTTTGTCTGCCAGGATCGTCTGGCGCCTGCCGCACGGCTTGGCAAAGCCTGATCAAGGAACAGCTAGACTACCGCACCAGACCCTGTAATCTGGTGCAATTGCTGCCGCGCTTGCTGGAAAAATGAGCCAATCGCGATTTTTATTTTTCGCGGCTGTCGCCGGTTTCTTAGGCGTCGCGATGGGGGCCTTCGGCGCTCACGGCCTAAAGCATATACTGTCCGGACATGATCTGGATATCTATAAAACCGCAGTCCATTATCAGATGTGGCATGCATTGCTATTGGCATTGCTTGCGGTATTGCCCAAGCAGCGCTTGTTGACCTGGGCGGCTTGGTTGCTGATTGCCGGCATGGTGCTTTTTTCCGGCAGTCTGTATTTATTGGCGATATTCAGACTGGCATGGCTGGGCATGATTACGCCGTTAGGCGGCGTGGCTTTTTTGTCGGCATGGGGCCTCTTGGCCTTTGTCGCCTTCGAACATCAGCGGAACTGAATTATGGCGAGAGAACCTATCCGACCCACGGCGCCGCCTAGGAACATGCGCGATTTGATCAGCCATGAGGAAAAATTGCCGCCGATGGCCGAAGACGGCCTGATCAAGGCTCTGCATCTGGTCATTCATGTCGCGGTCAGAGTGCTAGCCGTATTGATGACACTGGTGATTCTGTGGGGAGTGGCCGATGTGGTATTCGTGCTGTATCAAAAATTGATGACTGAGCCTTTTTTGTTGCTGACGGTCACCGACATTCTGGCGATATTCGGTTCTTTTTTATCGGTATTGATCGCGATAGAAATCTTTATCAACATCACGGTCTATATCAAGCATGACGTGTTACCGATCAAAATGGTCATCGCCACCGCCTTGATGGCTAGCGCCCGAAAAGTCATCATGCTGGATTTTACAGACCTGGATTGGCATTACGTGATAGCCATAGCCGCGGTCATCGTGGCCTTGGGCCTGACCTACTGGCTGATTTCCTACAAACCCAAACCCGTTACTCAAGAAGAGCGATAAGCATGCGCGAAGCCACCCCTAGAACCGTTTACCTGAAAGATTACACGCCGCCGGAATACCTGATAGATCAAGTCGAGCTGAGTTTCGAGCTGGACGAAGAGCGCACCCTGGTGCGCTCCAGTCTGAGCCTGCGCCGCAATCCCGACTGTCAGTCCGAAGGCGTATCGCTGACCCTGCAAGGGGAAGAACTGGAATTGATTAGCGTGGTGCTGGACGGCACGCCGTTGACTTCGTCGGAGTTCGATATCGGCCCGGAAGCCATGACGATATTCAAGGTGCCGCAGGACCTACCTTTCGTCATCAGCATAGAAAACCGCATCAATCCCAAAGCCAATACCGCGCTGGAAGGCTTGTATCTGTCCAGCAGCATGTTGTGCACGCAATGCGAGGCTCAAGGCTTTCGCAAGATTACCTGGTTTTTGGACAGGCCGGACGTCATGGCGCGCTTCAAAACCACGTTGATCGCAGACAAGCAGCGCTATCCGGTTTTACTATCCAACGGAAACCGTACTGGAAATGGCGATCTGGACGACAATCGGCATTGGGTTAGCTGGGAAGACCCCTTCGCCAAACCCTGTTATTTGTTCGCGCTGGTCGCAGGACAATTGGAATGCGTGGCCGACGAGTTCGTGACGATGAGCGGGCGGCGTATAGAGCTGGAAATTTTCGTCGAGCAGCACAATGTCGATAAATGCGGCCACGCCATGCAATCTCTGAAAAACGCGATGCGTTGGGACGAGGAAGTCTACGGCCTGGAATACGACCTGAATTTGTATATGATAGTCGCCGTCGACCATTTCAATATGGGCGCGATGGAAAACAAGGGGCTGAATATCTTCAATACCAAATTCGTATTGGCACGGCCGGATACCGCGACCGACAACGACTACGAGCATATCGAAGGCGTGATCGGCCACGAATATTTTCACAACTGGTCTGGAAATAGGGTAACCTGCCGCGACTGGTTTCAGTTGAGTCTGAAGGAAGGCTTTACGGTATTTCGCGACCAGCAGTTCACCGGCGACCGTACTTCTGCGGCCGTCAAGCGCATAGAAGACGTCAACATGCTGCGGACCCGGCAATTCGTCGAAGACGCAGGCCCATTGGCCCATCCTATCCGTCCCGAAGCCTATATCGAAATCAATAACTTTTATACGCTGACGGTCTACGAAAAAGGCGCCGAAGTCGTGCGCATGCTGCATACCTTGCTGGGTGCCGAAGGCTTTAGAAAAGGCTGTGATGTCTATTTCGAACGCCACGACGGCCGGGCCGTGACTTGCGAAGATTTCATCGATGCGATGGAGGCGGCCAATGCGGCCGACTTGACGCAATTTCGGCGTTGGTATTTCCAGGCCGGCACGCCGGTATTGACGGTCGAACAACGTTACGATGCCGATAGACAACGATTGCATTTGACGATAAAGCAAAGCTGTCCGCTTACCCCGAATCAAGCGATCAAACAACCTCTGCACATCCCAATTAAGCTAGGTTTGTTGGCGCCGGATGGTTCGGCGACCACGATCAAGCTGAACGGCGAAAGCTTCCAGGAAATCACGTTGAGTCTAACCGAAACCGATCAGGAATTCGTTTTCGACGACTTGTCCGAACCACCGATAGTCTCTCTATTGCGTGGGTTTTCGGCGCCGGTCAAGGTCAACATGCAACGTAGCCTCGAGGAGCTGGCGTTCTTGTTGCGCCATGACAGCGATACCTTCAATCGTTGGGAGGCGGGACAGCAATTGGTCGCCAAGGTGATTTTCGAATTGATAGATGACTTGCAAAATCACCGGCCTTTGCATCTGAATGCCTTGGTAGTCGAAGCATTCCGGCATTTGTTGGCCGACGAAGGCGACGACTTGTCTTACCAAGCCTTGTTATTGGCCTTGCCGGAGGAAAGTTATCTGGCTGGGCAAATGGCCGTCATCGACGTCGATGCGATTCACCATGCTAGAGAATTCGTCAAAACCACGTTGGCGCAAGTATTACAGGACGAATTCAAACGCGTCTATTTGATTCATCACCGCGATGAATCCGGCAAGTTCGACTCAGCCGCCATAGGCCGCAGGCGTTTGAAAAATGCCTGTCTGGCTTATTTGATCAAATTGGAAGTCGAGGAAAGTTACCGCTTGGCCGAGCAACAGTTCCGCGCCGCCCGCAACATGACGGATCAACTGGCGGCCTTGTCTGCCATCGTCAACAGCCGGCACTCGGCAAAGAGCGATTGTCTGGACGGTTTTTACCGTCAGTGGCAACAAGAAGCGTTGGTTGTCGACAAATGGTTCACGATACAGGCGACCAGCATCATGCCGAATACGTTTGCTACGGTATTGAGACTGATGCAGCACCCTGCCTTCGATATGAAAACGCCGAACCGGGTACGCTCGTTGATCGGAGCCTTCAGCCAGTCCAATCCCTTGCATTTCCATGCCAAAGACGGCGAAGGTTATCGTTTTCTGGCTGACCAAGTATTGGTGCTGGATAAACTGAATCCGCAAATCGCATCGCGCATGGTCACGGGACTGGCGCAATGGCGGCGTTACGACGCCGACAGGCAGAATTTGATGAAACAACAATTGCAACGCATCGTCGACACCGAACATTTGTCCAAGGATGTTTACGAAATTGCGAGCAAGAGTTTGGCGTAGCCGTCACAATCACGTAAACTAGCGCCGAAATAATCCTTCTGCAACCAGCATGAACTCACGTACCGCGCAGGTCGAACGTAACACTCTCGAAACCCAGATCAAGATTGCCGTCAATCTGGACGGCAATGGCAAAGCTGGCTTCCAAACCAGTCTACCTTTTCTGGATCATATGCTGGATCAGGTCGCCAGACACGGCTTGATCGATATGGATGTCGTCTGCAACGGTGATCTGCAGATAGACGCCCATCATAGCGTCGAAGACATAGGCATCACATTGGGCCAGGCATTCGCCCAGGCTTTGGGCGACAAGAAAGGCATCTACCGCTACGGTCACGCCTATTGTCCTCTGGATGAATCGTTGTCGCGCGTGGTGGTGGATTTTTCCGGTCGCCCGGGCTTGTTTTACGATGTTACATTCAAGCGCGCAATGATAGGGGCCTTCGATGTGGATTTATTCAAGGAGTTTTTCCAGGGTTTCGTCAACCATGCCGGCGTGACCTTGCATATCGACAATCTGAAAGGCGGGAACGCCCATCATATCGCCGAGACGGTATTCAAGGCCTTTGGCCGCGCGGTCAGGATGGCGATCAGCCCCGATCCGCGCATGGCGGGCATCATGCCTTCAACCAAAGGTAGTCTATAATCCGTCAAAGTCGTTTTCGTCTTAACCCTCAAGTTTCTATGTCATCAGTTGCCGTTATCGATTACGGAATGGGGAATCTGCATTCCATCGCCAAAGCCTTGCAACACGCCGATCCTGGCGCCCAAATACAAATCAGCGCCGATGCCTGCGTCATTCTATCGGCCGATAGAGTGGTATTTCCCGGCGTCGGAGCCATGCGCGATTGCATGCAGGCCTTGCACGATTTGAATCTGATCGATCCAATCAAGCAGGCGGCGCAAGAAAAACCGTTTCTTGGCGTTTGTTTGGGCATGCAGGCGCTGCTTACCGATAGTGAGGAAAACGGCGGCACGCCTTGCCTCAATTTGTTTCCCGGCCACGTACGCCGTTTTGACGACGGCTTACGCGATACCCAAGGACAAACATTGAAAATTCCGCATATGGGTTGGAATAAGGTCAAGCAAAATCATCATCCTGTGTGGCACGATATTCCGCAAGAGAGCCGGTTTTATTTTGTACATAGCTATTTCGTTAAACCGGACCTGGAAGAAGACAGTGCCGCAACCTGCGATTACCCGGAGCCTTTTACCTGCGCGTTAGCCAGGGGCAATGTTTTTGCGGTGCAATTTCACCCTGAAAAAAGCCAAACGGTGGGCTTGCAATTGTTGCGGAATTTTTTGCGCTGGAATGGCGCCGTTTGATGTCGTATGCCGCGAGGTGGCTCGCACATCGACTTGTTATTATTTTCTTAGATACAGTGATTAAACCTTGAGATTGAGCTATGTTGCTGATACCTGCAATTGATTTGAAAGAAGGGAAATGTGTCCGCTTGCGCCAAGGCCGTATGGAAGACGATACGGTATTTTCGGAGGATCCGGTTGCCGTAGCGGGGCGCTGGGTAGAAGCAGGAGCAAGACGGCTACATCTGGTTGACTTGGATGGCGCCTTTGCCGGTAAACCTAAAAACGCCGAGGTGATACACGCTATCGTTCAGGCCTATCCCGACGTCCCCGTGCAGATTGGTGGCGGTATACGCGACGAAGACACCATTCAAGCCTATCTGGAAGCTGGCGTCGAATACGTCATCATTGGCACCAAAGCCGTCAGCGAACCGCATTTCGTGCGCGACGCGGCGATAGAATTTCCAGGCCATATCATCGTAGGCCTGGATGCCAAGGATGGGCGGGTTGCGATAGACGGCTGGTCTAAATTGTCGCGTCACGACGTGGTCGATATGGCGAGAAAATTCGAATCGCAGGGCGTTTCCGCGATCATTTACACAGACATTTCCCGCGACGGCATGATGCAGGGGGTCAACGTCGAGGCTACCGCCGCCTTGGCCCGCTCCGTCAACATCCCCATCATCGCTTCCGGCGGCATTACCAATATCGACGACATTCGCGCCTTGGGCGCCGTGGCGCACGAAGGCATCATGGGAGCCATCACCGGTCGCGCGATCTACGAAGGCACGCTGGATTTCGCCGAAGCGGAAAAACTGGCTGAATCGTTCGAGTAAATCATGAGCCTAGCTAAACGCATCATCCCCTGTCTGGATGTCGACAACGGCCGCGTCGTCAAAGGCGTCAAATTCGTCGACATTCGAGACGCCGGCGATCCGGTGGAAATCGCCCGACGCTACGATAGGGAAGGCGCCGACGAAATCACTTTTCTGGACATCACCGCTACTCACGATGACCGAGCGACTATGGCGCATGTGGTCGAGCAGGTTGCTGGCGAGGTCTTCATCCCGTTGACCGTCGGCGGCGGCATACGCGCTCTGGAAGATATCAGGCGCATGCTCAATGCCGGCGCCGACAAGGTAGGCATCAACAGTGCAGCGGTGTTTCGTCCCGAGTTTGTCAAGGAATCGGCCGATAAGTTCGGCTCGCAGTGTATCGTCGTTGCGATCGACGCCAAGAAAGTCAGCCAACAAGGCGAAGAAAACCGTTGGGAAATCTTTACTCACGGCGGCCGTAAGTCGACCGGTATCGATGCCGTCGAATGGGCAATAAAAATGGCCGAGTATGGCGCCGGCGAAATTTTGTTGACCAGCATGGATAGAGACGGCACCAAATCCGGTTTCGATCTGGTGTTGACGCGGGCGATTAGCGAAGCCGTCGGCATTCCGGTCATCGCCTCCGGCGGCGTCGGCAATCTCGATCATTTGGCGGACGGCATCACCGCGGGTAAGGCCGATGCGGTTCTGGCTGCCAGCATATTCCATTTCGCCGAATACACGATAGAACAAGCCAAATTGCACATGCAGGCGAGAGGCATAGAGGTACGCCTGTGAGCCAGACATGGTTGGATGAAATTCAATGGACAGAAGACGGGCTGGTGCCCGTCATCGCCCAGCAGCATGACAGCGGCCGCGTCGTCATGTTCGCCTGGATGAATCGAGAATCACTAGAACTTACCCAAAAGGAAGGATATGCGGTATACTGGTCGCGTTCACGTCAGCGCTTATGGCGCAAAGGCGAAGAATCGGGACATAGGCAAAAAGTTATCGCTATACAACTGGATTGCGATGCGGATGTCATCTTGATTAAAATAGAGCAGGAAGGCGGCATCGCCTGCCACACCGGACGGGAAAGCTGCTTTTATCGCAGTTTGATCGACGGCACATGGCAAAGCACTGAGCCCGTCTTGAAAGACCCCAAGTCTATCTACAAATAAATCACCCAGCCGGCATAGCTCAGCAGGTAGAGCAGCGCACTCGTAACGCGAAGGTCGTAGGTTCGATTCCTATTGCCGGCACCATTTAAATGACAAATAAATCAAGCGGTTACTGAGGAATCAGGGCTGCTTTTTTTATGCTCGAAATCCAGTCCGTGTAATTCCTGTGTAATTCCTGTGTAATTATGCAGAGAGTTTGCAGGAACTACCGAGACTAGACTTCCTTTTTACGATAGCGATCTTCGAGTTTCTCCATTGCTTCGCGGATGTGATCTCCATTCTGATGACTATAGCGAACAACCATCTGCATAGTCTTATGACCACTGATTCTCTGCACAGTTGGTAGATCGACTCCCGCTTGAACCAAGTGTGTTATCGCTGTGTGTCGTAGCGTATGGCGCAGCACTTCTTTAGGATCAAGACCTGCTTCAGTCACAACACGACGAAATGCTTTTTCAATACTTACCATGTGACCTGAAGCAGATGTTTCAGAAGGAAATAGCCAGATTTGATCATCAGTTACTTGCTTCAGATGCTCCAGTAAATAAGCTGATAAGTATGGGGTAATTGGCTGTTCTCTAGCACCTGCTTTTGCTTTAGGTATAAAAATAACGCGACGATTGAGATCAATGTCTTGAATTCGAATTCGCAGAATTTCCATCTTCCGCATGGAAGTTTCTAAGCCAATTAAAATAAACAGATGAATGTAAGGGTTGAAATCTCGACTACTAGTTTCCAATAATCGTTGAATCTGCTCCGTGGTCAGATAGGTAATCCGTGCATTTTCAACTTTTAATAACTTTACTGATGCAGGTTTCGAATCAATCCAACCCCAGTCTACCGCTTTGCTAAAAACATGTGACAAAACACCAAGTTCTCTATTTACGGTGCCAGGTCTAACAGGTGTGACCAATGCACCACGCCTTCCGTTATTTCCAATCGTATCACCACCATGCAATGAAACTTCTTCAAGCCGTTTTTTCTTATAGCGTTCAACATCAAAGGAGTTGATTTTCGCTAATGGCATGTTGCCAAAAAATGGTACTAGGTGTTGAGCAAGCTTCTGTTGTTTTGCAACCAAGTCCTTGCCACCTTCCTGCTCCTGCTTTGTTAGATAATCAACCGCAGCATCTTTGAAAGTAAGCGCAATCTTGCGGTTTTTGGGCAAATTTAATCGTTCCTGCCTAGCTTCAGTTTTAATCTGCTCCAAAAACTGCTCGACCTGTTCGCGAGTAACACCGTCACTTTCTTTGCCAATAACACGATGGATACGCTTACCATCGACCATGCCGTTAACTGAATAACGCCCATCACCATTCGGTAGGCGGGCATAGGTAATCCCGTGCTCTGAAATTTTTTGTCCCGCTTCCAGCTTTCGTTGGTTGTTGCGCGTCAGAGATACAAATTTTAATGCCATGAGCATTTATCCTACTTAACTGTTGAAGCCTTGCTTCTCCGCTTAATAGTCTTTTGAGTAATGTTGCCGGTCTCAGGCTTATCATTTGGCGAAGGTTTGATTTTGGAACGATTCTTATTAAATGATTCAACTATTTGATTAAACTTAAGCGTATCCCATTCGTCTTCATCGATAGATTCATTTAAGAAATCCCAAGCCTCCTCCACTAGAGCTGTATCTAATTTATCCTCTTGCCAAAATGAAGGTTCTTGCTCTATCCAGAACCAAATTTGCTTTTCTTCATAGCTCATCAATTCAGGGGCGTGTTTATTAAGCTTTAAAAAGCGAAAGCATTCATTTTCATCCCAAAGCTTATCCAACAAAGATGGCCCTTTTTCTTCCCATTCCTCGACTCTGCCATCTGCGTAGGTTGTTTTTTTTGGTATAGATTCGGGGGCGTCAACCCCGTTTTTTCCTCGCAATACCCTGTCGATTGCCCATTCAATGACGCCGGAAACATTTCGATGCTGTTTTCGTGCTGTTAACTCAAGTCCGTATTTGCTTCTTGGGCTTGTTCTTAATGTTGTTGATGCTGTCTTTGCTTGCGCTCTTACTCGCTTAACCATGAAATCCTCCAAAATAAAGACCCAATAATACATCTATGCAAATATTTGACAAGCAATAATTGAGAGTTGTAGAGTTATACGTGGCGTCATGTAACGTAAAAAAATACATGGCGTCTTCATGATCGCTATACAGCGATAAGTTATTTAATAAACGGAGAAAAATTTATGTTAGGTCAAGTTCAACTTGAAGATGAAGCCAAAGATGAAATCACGAAGGTCGACATTCACATATATCCGGATGGAAGAATGGATGCAAAAAGCGCGAATGCCTATAGCGGATACAACACAAAAAGCTTGGCAAACATGCGTAGTAAAGGTGAAATCGTATGAAAAACGATGTCGAAACAAAAAAAATAGCCGAGTTTGAACCAGAAAAACAGGAATTTAAGGTCGAAGCGCTACTCGCATATTGTATGGCTCAGAACATTCCAGTGCTGCCGGGGGGTATTGTGTGTGCGAAAAACGCTGCCCGCTTGGTTGGAGTATCTGGCAAAACGCTGGCGAACAAACGCTCAACCGGTGATTCCAATGACATCCCGTTTTATAAACAATTCGGACGTGTCTGGTACCACATTGCGGACCTTGCGCAAGTTTTTGACAAGAAATACGTCAGCACTGCCCAAGCACAAGCTGATCGCAGAAATCCCAAGGAAAAATAATGATTCTGCACACTTCCGGGAATTCTCAGGACGATGTTTCAATTTCATCGATTGATCAAACGCAGCAGCAGTTTGAATCATCGACAGAAAAAGAAGCAGCGATGGCTGTCGAAGAGAACGACGCGGAAAATACTGCTGCTATTACTGTGGCTGATGCCAATATGAACGTCACTCAACCAGTTCAACAGGTTGAGTTAAGTTGCGCTAGCAATGATGCGGAGCGCGAAAAAAAAGTAGATGATGAAGCTGGAAACGAAAACGGAAGTTCAGAATCATCTAATGAAGAACTTGGTAAAAATTCCGAACCAAGCTCTATATCCGAAGCAGAATCGCTGGCTGCCGAAATCGATAAGTTGATTATTGAGCACCATTCAGCGAAGACTAACCCGTTGCTGATTACGCAAACAATAGAAAAGTTTCTTCGGGCAGAAGGCTTTAAGCACATCAAGTGCAGCGACAAACTTGAGTATTTCAACACGCGGCTGAAAGACAAGGGAGTCAAGCAATCCACATTTTACCGGTATTGTGCAGCAGCAGAGTTTGCGTCCAAAAATAATCTGGAAATCTCCAGTGAAACGGAAAAGGCGCTGAATGCTATCGTACTTGTCCCAGAGAAAAATCGCGACGATGTCTGGAACAAGGCGAAGGGATCAGAGGACTATCCTAAGGCAATCGACATCAGAGATGGTTTTAAAAAATTAAAAGCACAGGCCGTTAATGACCAAGGCACCGACCAACCAGTTGACCAAAGGTTATCTGGAAATGTTGGCCAATCAAAGCCACCGGGATCCAAGGTCCAAGCTATCTTTTCGGCATTGAGTAGCTTGGATGAAGAGTCAATCAAAAAAGTTGTAGACGAAATTAGTAGTCGTATCAGCAAGATTGAACAAGAAAGTTATGGCATAGAGGCTTTGGGTAATGAGGAGCTTCTCGAACTTCAGGAGTTGTTCGGTAAACTTTTGAAAGAACGCGAACACGATCCAAACCAACAGCGCTAGCTGGATTCCCATTTGGGAATCGACATCGCCATCAACGCTTTGGTGTTGATGGCGAATTAATTTATCCAGTAAGCAGCTAACTAAAACCAAATTTCGAATGGCCGTCTTATAACGGTATTCGATTCGCTGCGCCTGTAATTTTCTAATTTAACAGTGACTCGCACATAGCTTCCATGTGTCGAGCATTGCCAAAGGTATCAACGATGAACGAGAAACACACACCAATTTCGAGCGATAGTAGCCAACTTGAACCTGTAGTTAAGTATTGCACCACCATGAAGTTTTGTGGAAAACCCGAAGTAGATCATGTTGCAAAAACAATTACCTCGCCGTCAGGAAAGGAAAAGTTGTCGGCTTTAGGATATGGTTTTGCAAACCAAGAGACGAGCTATGGACAGATGTTTCATTGGCTCACTGTAGATGGCTTCCCCTATGCACCCCATCTAAAGACGGATGGTCATCGACACCGCGACAACTTCGATTCAAGTTATCTTGCTTTAGTCGATATTGACCACGGTATGACCCTAGCTGATCTAAATAATGACTCGCTCTACCAGAAGTACGGCTCTGGATTTTATACGACGGCAAGTCATACCGAAGAGGCTCCCAGGTTTCGTATTCTATTTCGACTAGAGACGCCCGTTTCAGTCGCTAGTGCCATGGTATTGCTGAACAAAGCGCTAATCCGCTATTACGGTACAAAGGTTGCGGATACAGCCTGCCAAGACCCTTGTCGATTATTCTACGGTTCAGTCAATGCTCAATCTAAAGAGATTACGGATAGATTTTTACCAACGAAGATTATCAACCGGCTAATCGAACAACAGCAATCTTTCGAAGCTAAGCAAAAAAAAGCAAAGTTAAAGGCCCAAAAAGAACAGCCCAGCACTGGAACATTCAAGAGTGAACAACTAAGCGATTCGTTCAAAAAGCGCGTTTTAGAACTCGCTAAAGGCATGTATTTAGGCCATTACCCCGACTGGATAAGATTTGGCTGGGGGCTTAAGGAAGGCGGTTTTGACGTCTCTGACTTTTGCTATGTGACACAAGGCATGATGAGCCAAAAGACAGATGCTGATGCGATTCGGGTTTGGAATGACGGTAACATAGGTGGTGGGGTCACTATGGGCACCTGCATCCATATGCTCAAAAAGCATTATGGCGACAATTGCTTCGATGGCGTAAAAAGGCACGGCATCTCTAAGCGGGACAGGGTGCCATCTACGGTTCAGAAAAAACGTCAGATCAATTGCTTCATCAGTGACCCTGGAACCGGCAAATCGACTGCGTTGTGCAATCACATTAACAACAGCTCAAAATCTTTCATTATCGCCGTTCCCTCGCTTGATTTGATGATTGAATATCGAGCTGAAATCACCAACTCTGTTGCGATTAGTCATGGCAAACGATCTGTCGGTGAGCAACTCAATTACGCGTTGAATAATAACGAGCGGGTAATAATTATTACCCATGCGGCGTTAATCGACTGCATAGATGAACCCACATTCAAGAAGTTGGGTGATTATAATCTTTGCATCGACGAAGTGTTTCAGCCACTAAAAATGCAGATGCTCAAGCTAAAAAAGAGCATTGCTAAGAATGGTATATTAAGAAAGCTGTGTAAGTTCAAAAAACTAAAAATCAATCCGAATTTATATCGCCTAAAGATCAAAGATGTTGAAAAATATCGCAGGTATATAAAAAGCTACGATACAAAAGATACCATCGAAAATGAAGAAACACGGAGGCTATTAAACTCCATTGCCGATCCATCCAAAGCTGTAATTATTTGCGAGATGGAACAAAGCAAGCAAGGCAATTATTGCGTTGCAACGTTGTTCAATATCCATCTTTTAAAATGCTTCAAATCAGTAACATTGGTGTCTGCCTTTTTGGAACATACGATGTTGTATCACCTGCTTGATCAATATTACAACATGGTCAATGTCACAGAAAAGTTTAATTTGACCCGTAACCTCAATCATCGCTTTAGTTCTTTGGTTTTGATGTATTTGACGGAAAATAATTACAGCAAATATTTTCGTGACCGTACCCGATTTTTTCCAAAAAATGAAAGTACTTTTTATATTGAATATTGCAAGGACCACAATAGGCATCACTCTGAGGCAATCACCATACCTGATTTTGTTTCTATGGTCGTATCAGGTTGCGATACATTCGATGTCAATCGTACGCTTATGGTTAGCAATTTGGACGATAGTGTCACGGAAGAAGAGGATGTGGGTATTAAAATGAGTGCAATGAGTCATGGTATCAATAAGCACCAAAACAAGCATTCTATTGCTTATGCTGCTGCATTTAATTTGCCACCTTGGACACATCCATTTTTGAGAGAACTTATTCCAGACTACGATCCATGGTTTGAAATGAATGTGCTAACAGCTGTCCAAGATATTATGCGAACATCGTTGCGTAACTCAGAATCAAATAAAACTGTTAATGCGCTTTTGCCCGATAAGCGTACCTGCTTAGAAATAAAATCGCTACTTTATAACTATCCTGAAATAAAAAAACATTGTTTGACAAATATCTATGACCATTACACGCTTGAAAATATAAAGACGGAACGCATTAAACTCACTGAAGAAGAAAAACGTGAACGTAAACGTATTTCAAATATGAAATTTAATGCATCCATAATCCAAGGCGTAGAAAAAAAGGTTTATTTTAATTAATAAGTGAAAGCAAATTACTAGCTATAAGACAGTTAGTTTTTTGCTTTCACTTTTAATAAAAAACCACTTAAAAAAGTAAAAATCAATTTTTTTACCATAAAAAAAATAAAATTTCTTTCCACGAAAAAAAGCCTTTTTTCAAAATACAATTTTTTTTCAAACTTTTTAATAAAAAACCCCCATCGTTTTTTAGTTATCATTAATTCTGTATTAAGCAAATTTCCCTATTATTCCCGGCAGGTAATTTGATTTCCTCTTCTACAAAAACGGCTTGTTATTAGAAAATTAGTACATAAAATATAACTCCATCACGTACTGAAGATATTTGTTTTTGGCGATCAAAATATTCA
>JAQTYP010000010.1 GCA_028688235.1 Methylomonas sp. | reverse complement strand
CCGACGGTCGCCGAAACCGGCACGAACCCGCCTGACGGCAACATCGCCATAGCCGCCATCAAGGACGGGATATACCACTATGTCGAAACGACCGGCGACTTCATGACGGCATTGGAAACCTTCTTCCGGGGAAAAAACCGCACCGAATTGATAGACGCTTACCTCGATGCCGTCGTTACCGAAATGTCCCGCACCGTCAGCGATATCGACAAACAGGCGGCCATCATGAGCTTCGTGCAAAACGCCGTGGAAGCCGTCGAGAAAGGGGAAAGCCCGGCGCCGACCCAGACACTGGGCAGCAATGCCCAAACCGCATTCGACGCCCTGATGACACAGATCGACACCGACTATGTCGCAAACAACCAGCAGATCAATACCGCTATCTCAGCTCAGCGCGAATCGCTGCAAACTGAATTGAACGCCATTGCGGCTGACTACACGGCGCAAATAAAGCCGCTGGAAGAAGCGTTCACAATCCAAAAAAACCAAATCATCAGCCAGAACGCTCAGGAACAAGCCGATTACGCCAGCAAGCTGCTACAAGCCACGACCCAAAACACGCTATCGACCGAATTAATCGCCACCAAAACCCAAAGCATCGCTTACCGCTATCAGCAGCTCACGCAACAAACCCAAAAAGAATACGCATTTTTGCTCAACCAACTCGATCTGATGCCGGACCTGTCGCAGGGCTCGACTCTGCAGACGGCATTATTCGCCGCTAACGACAACATCCTCTCGCCGCTGTCCCCGTTTGCCGGCGTCATGGAGAAGACTCTCGGCGACTATTTGAGCACGCTCGATATCATCGAGAAGTCACAAGCAAGCCTGGATGCCGGCTTGTTGACGCAACTCAACGCGATAAAAGAACAATTTGCCGGCAAAGAGGAAGCCACTCAGGCAAGCGCGCTCCAGACGCTGCTGACCAGCGACAAACCCGCCTGGACGGCTGCCAGGCAGGAGGCGGCCATCGAACTTTTGAATACCAGGCTGATTACCCCGGCGCTGAATTACGACGCTGGCATCGCCGACTTGAACGACAAATCCTTATTGAAGCCGGCCAGCAGCGCCTATTTGAACAGCTTGATAGACAGCCTGACCCAGGCTCATCTAGTGGAAGCCGCGCCATTATTGAGCCAACTCAATGCCGACAAAAGCGCGCTGGAAGCCGAATACAGCGCGTCCGCGGACGCAAACACCGAAATCACCCGCGCACTGGACGCCTTGCGCAAGGCCTTCGAAAACGGCAAAAGCGATCTGTTCAATCAAAAAAATGCGGAAATCAGTGCCTATAAAACCGAAAACCCAAAACCAGGGGGCGTCAGGACCATAGATAGCGCCGTCACCATCGATTTTCCGACCTCATTGATGACCCTGGCCTCGTATGGGGGCTCCGCCAACGACCCGGCTAGCGCGGGCGGCAAATGTTCGGGCAGCGGGCTGGCGGGCTGTTACGAGGAAGATGGTTTCGTCGTCGGCATCGTGGCGGACTCCTCCAACTCGACCGCCCATTTACACAAAGCCGCCGGCAGTGATTTAAAGGACAAAGCCCTGGAACACCATGCCGATTCCACCGGCATTTATCTGCGCGCCCTGAGCGGCGCGGCCTTCAGCCTGGACAGCATGAATTTTTCCGCCCCCATCACGGTGGACAATCCCGATGCCGGCGGAAGCTGGGAAATATTGGGTTTCAATCAAGCCAGCAATCCCAACCTGGATTTGGGCGACGGCAGCAACTATGCCACGCGTACGGCCTACCAAACCGTCGCCAACGGCTTCGATGGCCTGCTGAACCTGGACAGCACCTTTAATAACGTCAATGCAGTCTGGATACATTACAAGGGCTATTCACAAACGCCTACGAACGGCGCGATTTTCGATGTCAAGGTGGACAATATCAAAATCTCCCCGGTGATAGGCAACTCTGCCGAACAAATTGCCTGGAATACGGCATTCGAAAACTTCAAAACCGGGCTGGACGGCAGTTACGCCGAAAAAATCAAGCTACTGGAGGACGACTACGCCGCCCAAAAAGCCGCGTTGTCGCCCGGCGAAGGCGGCAGCGCGGACTACCAAACCAAGCTGGACGAGCTGGAAAGCGCGTACAACCTGGCCAAGGGAGAGCTGGACAAAAAATATCTGGACAATTTTCAGGCCCTGCTCGCTAAAACCGATCAGCATTACACCGACCTGAGCGGCAGCCAGAAAGCCATCATCGATATTTATCACAGCATCGTGAACGGCTATTCGGATTTCCATCAATCGGCGATGCAAACCTTGGATTTATCCTACGGTTATAAGGCTAAGCTGGACACGCAAATCGATCAACTGGGTACGCTGCTGTCTAATCAAACGAATTCCGATTTGCAGGTACTCGAAGCCAAATATGACAGCGATTATAACAAGTTAACCGCCGAAGAGAATACAAAACGGATTGCATTAGGCCCCCGCCCCGACTCCGAATCGGTTACCATCAATTTTCCCAGCAACATCATGACTGACGCCGCCTATGGTTATGGTGCAAATATGCCGCCGCTAGCCGACGGCTCCTGCCCCGTGACGGGAGGTTCGCCGTGCTATATCGAGGACGGTTTCGTGATCGGTTCTCCAAGCGATGGCAACAGCACCAACCACCTTCACCGGGCATCAAGCTTCGTTGGCGGAGGATTGAGCGACAGGTCTTTAGAACATCATGCCGACTCATCGGGCATTTATATCAGGGCATTGGACGGCTCGGCTTTCGATCTGCAATCGATACGCTTTAAGGCACCTATTACTGAGGACAATCTGATCTATGGCGAGGGCGGTCCTGCTGAAAACCCGGACGGTATTTCCGACACTCCCGATGATATAGCTCTGTTGGGATCACAAGAGAAATGGGAGATTTTCGGCTTCAGCAATGCGGTTAATCCAACGATTACCAATACCGACGGCTATGCCACCGCGGTGGCTCTTGCCTCCGTCCCCAATGGTTTCGACGGCAAGATAGGCACCGATGCGTCATCCAATATCGTGTTGAGTAATGCGTTTAAGAATGTCGCCGCAGTCTGGATTCATTACAAGGGTTATCCCAGCACACCTGAGGGCATTGTTTTCGACGTTAAGCTGGATAATATCGTCCTTGCTCCGTTGACTACGCAGGCCCAAAAAGACTGGCTCACCGCTGACGCCGCTCTAACGGCGGAGTACGAAACCCAATACGCCGAACTCGAAAAGACTTTCGACGACGCAAAGGCGGCCCTGGGACTCGAAGAACCCGCCTATTTAACCGCAGTCAACGGCTACCTGGACCAGCTCGACGCCCTGGAAAAACAAAAAAACAGCCTGATCGGCCTGTTTAGACAGCAATTGTCTTCGGAACTGGCGGCAGCCAAAGACGCCAACCTGAGCGCCTTGAACGCCAGCAAAAACAGCGAAATCGGCAACGTAGACAAACTCGAACAACAATTACAGGCCTTGCAAACCCAGTACACGGCCACGCTGCAAACCCTGATCGAACAAAACCAGGCCTCGCTGGATGCCTTGGCCGCCGCCCACGCACAACAAATCCAACCGCTGACCGAGGCAAAAGACGCCGAACAATCCGCGTTGGTGCAAGACAGAGTTCTGGAAATGCAGCAACAATTGCAGGCCTTGATCGCTCAGGATGGCTCGCTTTCGTCCGCTCAACGCCGGCTACTGGCGACAACCAGCGAGTCCAGCGCCGAGGCGTTAAGCGCGCTGGATCAATTGCTGAACGAATATGAGGCAGTGCTGAGCCAATATCAGGAACAAGCCGCACAACGTCTGGCGGAGGAACAATCAGCCGAAATTGCGGCATTGGAAACGGCCCGGCAAGCCCAACAAGAAGCCAGCCAAGCCGCGGCTAACGCGGCTCAGGCCCTGATTGCCGAATCGCTGGCCAAGCAAAACACCATAGCCCTCTACAACGACATCCTCAACAAGATGGTGCCGGGCGGCAATCCCACCGTGCAGCGTTTTCAGGTGCAACCCCAGGAAACCCGCAGCATGCCGCAATTTACCGCGCGCTATTATTGGGACAATACCACCCTGGCGCTCAACAGCGGCCTATCCGACGAACCGGACTTTTTATCCAATTTCGGTTCGGTCAACCTGAGCCAGGAATTGAACGACAAGCTGACCACCCTGTCGGTGGGCTACGGACTGACCAGCAATCAGATCACCCGCGGCGCTGCCCATGGCGGCGCTGGGCACGATCATGGCGATAGCGCCGTATATCCCAATTTGGATGCGGAAAGCACCTTTCACAATTTCAATGTCGGCCTCGGTCAGGTATTCGGCAAAAACACCCTATACCAATTCAGCGGCAGTTATACCAATCAAGCGGGCTATTTGAGCAATCCCTATAAGCATGTTTATGTGCGCGGCGAAGTGACCGCCGAAGAATATTATCTAATGAACCTGAATAACCAGGACGGCAAAGCCTTCGATTGGCACGGCATCACCAATCTGGAGATGGTCAGCACCGAGTTATTCCGCGAAGTCCGCCCCGACCGGCGCAACATGTGGTCTTTCTCCAATCGCATCAATCAGCATATTCCGGAACTGGATGCTTCCGTGCATTTGGATTACCGGTTTTACACCGACGATTGGAACATCAACTCGCATACCTTCGAATTGAAATGGTATCAATCCCTGCCCGGCGGGTGGACGGTAACGCCGGGTATTCGTTATTACTCGCAGTCGCAAGCCGACTTTTTTGCGCCTTATTTTCTGGCGCCCAGAGCCGACGGCCATTACTCCAGCGATTTCCGCTTGTCGGCGTTTGGCGACTTGAGCGGCGGCGTGACGGTCAGCAAGCAATTTGCCCGAGGCATCACGCTGGAAGCAGGCTTAGAGTATGTCACGCATTCCGGAAACCTGAAACTGGGCGGCGGCGGTGTCGGCGATTACGCCGATTTCGAGTATTACATCGCCCACGCCAACCTGAATATCGATTTCGGCGCACGGCCTTTCACGATAGGCGAACATGCCGGCCACCACATGCACCACCATCACGGCGCGCCGGTCCCCGCCGGCGTGATGTTCGGCCACATGATGGAGCAGTCGGACGGGATCATGATAGGCTACCGCTACCAATACGGCGCGCAAAGCGGCTCCATGTTGTCGGGCAGCGACCCTGTCGGCGATCCCTTGTTGATTGCCAACGCCTGCCCGGACAATTCCACCGGCTGTTTGTACAAGCCGACCAAAATGCACATGCAAATGCATATGCTGGATTTGATGTACGCGCCCACCGACTGGCTGAACCTGATGGTCATGCCACAGTTGATGAGCATGGACATGAGCATGAGCGATTCGCTGCAACCCGAGATCGAGAACGGTCACGGCGGCGCCCGGCACACCAGTAACGACATCGGCGACACCGTCGTCACTGCCCTGGTCAAAATTCACGACGACGGCAAGCACCATCTGCATGCCGGCGTAGGCATGAGCGCACCAACCGGCAGCATCGATGCGCAAATCTCGCAAGGCCAGCTAAAAAGCACAGCAGGCACCGAGATCCAACCCGGAAGCGAGGTAGTGCAGGACTATGGCATGCAACTGGGCAGCGGCACCTGGGACTTCAAACCCAGCCTGACCTACTCGGGTCAGGCGGACGATTGGGGCTGGGGCGTGCAATTGAACGGCACCAAACGTTTTGGAAAAAACAAGTATGGCTACGCTTACGGCGACATGTTCCAGGCCACGGGCTGGGGCAGTTACCAAATCATGGAATGGCTATCGGCTTCGGTGCGCGGCGTTTATACCTGGCAGGACAAGATACAGGGCCAAAGTTCGGCCAATCATGAACAGAGTTCGCCTGTCGATTTTACCCATAATTATGGCGGCCGCTTCGTCGATGTAGGCCTAGGGTTAAATGTGACTATTCCCGATGGCCAATTCGCCGGCAACAATATCAGCGTGGAATGGCTGCAACCCGTAACGACCGACTTCAACGGGACGCAACTCGACAGAGACGGTGCCCTTGCCGTGACCTGGAGTTTTTCTTTTTAAGGGCTGCTGCGAATTTCAAAGCCCTAGGTCCTCTCGGAAATTCACGTCGTTCCGCCAGAGCCCTCCCCCGGCTTAAAGAAGGTGTCGTAAAAGTCAAAATGTAGGTTGGGCTGAATGCAGCGAAGCCCAACAAAATCAGAATGTTGGGCTTCGCTGCATTCAGCCCAACCTACCTTTTACGACAGTCTCCTTGAGCGGGGGGACTTCCGGACCCCAGGTGCCATGGATGGCAAAGCATCTTAGGCTTCACGTTTAAAACGGGACATAGAGGTTAAGCCTTCCTCTGTGTCCCGTTTTAAACGTGAAGCCTAAATTCGTTATCCGCCGCCACAATCTGTGTCACATCACATAAGCACTGCGTCATTTGACACAGTTTTAAAAATCATCATCGCCAACCCTATAATTTTACAGGTATTTTTTCTGGCCCAAAACATGCTTATCACATTATGCCAATGCATGACCTCCGCCGACTCCGTATTCGAAGACATGCGGATTTGGCGGATTATTTCGGACTTCGCTTCGATTCGACGTAGCGCATGCCCGAAAACACCCAACAGTTCAAGCCACCCCCGTCGCGAGGCGGGTTCGGAAAGCGCGAGTCTTGCCTCAAGATCGCCGCGCCGCCTGTTTGGAGCAATTTAACCGGCCGGATCCGGAATGATTCGTCGACAAGACCTTTCACCGAGTACGGCCAATTTCATTTTTTAACGAGGCAACTATCGATGATGAAACAAACCAAACTGGCCAAGGCCATCGCTTACACTATTGCCGGCGTGGCATTGACCGCCGGACCGATGTCTACCGCGTCGGCGACGGTTACGACCATGTATAACCTGACCACTTGGGCTGGTCGCGACAACAGCACGAACACCGAGTACCCAGAGGACACACTCGGAAATGATACCGACGGCTGGATATACGGCAAGGGGGCCTCTGCCAAAGACCCCCTCGCCACGAAAGCCAAATGGGCAGGCACGACCGGCGTGAATCACGCCCCACTGTCTTACACCGGCGCCCACTTGAACTGGGCCGTTGAAATCACCGGCGGCAAGGGCGGTTCGGGTGAAATTTCCACATACGACTCTTTCGATCGCTATGGCATCTATGCCGACGTCGACACCGCCAAAGGCGCCTGGAGCGATACCTCAGAAACCGGAGCCCAAGGTTGGCATCACGATCTGGAATTCGGCCTATTCAAGTCCGACACGTCGGGAACGGTCAGCTTGAGCGCCGAAGGCATACTGCAAAGCAATACGGCCTTCGGCTTCACCATCTTCAAGGGCATGAATACCAACGGCAGCTACTACCATCACGCGCCCTGGAACGCCGGTAACAATGCCAATGGCTTGACGTCGGCATCGATACCGACTGAAACCTCGTTTACCATTGCCGACATCGTGGCCTATAGCGTAGGCGGCAATGCCCCGCAAAACCTGAACACCATCAGTTTCGATGCCGAAGCGGGACAAACATATACCATCGTCTTGGGCGGTTATCGTAGCGGTGGATGGAACGAATCCAATGATTATTACCGACTCAGTGTTTCTCAAGTCCCTGTTCCTGGTGCCGCCTGGCTGTTTGGGAGCGCATTGACCGGCTTTATCGGCGTGCGCCGCAGGAAATCACGCGTGGTTTAAACCCGTTTTTTCGCCACGGATGGCGTCAAATACTAAACCCGCGCTATGATGCCCTTAGTCGCGGGTTTTTCTTTTTGAAGGACCAAGCGAAGTTTCGACAATCGACTGTCGGCGAATTGCTAAAATGCAGCATGTTTACCCATTCCCATTGAAGGGTGTCGTAAAAGTCAAAATGTAGGTTGGGCAGAGCGGGGCGAAGCCCAACAAAATCAGAATGTTGGGCTTCACTGCATTCAGCCCAACCTACCTTTTACGACAGTCTCCATTGGATAAGGAATGAACATGAAATAATCTATGCAAGGTGCGAATTTATGGCTACCGACTTAAGCCGGGACAGTCAGTGGTTAAGCCGTTCGTGGTGAGCGAAGTCGAAGGGCTCAGGGCGAACGCTTAAGCCTCCCTCTGTGTCCCGTTTTAAACGATAAACCGGATTTATCCGCACGGTGCTAATGAATTCGCACCATTGCCGAGCTTATTTCTCACATATTCCCAACAATAACCTTCGTTTACTTTACTCACGCCTCATGACCGATTCCATGCGCCTTGGACAGGCCGCCATCCAGAACAAAAACCTCCCCGAAGCCGTCGAATACTTCAGCCAGGCCAGCAAAGAAAACCCCAAGGACCCTCAGGCTCTAGCCTGTCTGGGTCAGGCCTTGTGCTGGCAGGGCAAACTCGACGACGGCATGGTTTATTTGCGCCAATGCGGACAGCTATTGCTCAAAAAAGCCCGCAAGAGCCGCGACGTCAAACTGGTCGTCGACCTCGCCGACCAGTTACAGCATTGGAACGATTACGCCGGTGCCGCCGAGTTATGCAAGCAGGCCGTGCAAATCGTCCCTCAATATACCCGCGCATTTCAACTGCTAGCCTTGTCACTCTCCCGCCTGAATCAAAAAAAACCGGCCTTGGCGGCCGGCAAGCAGGCATTGAAACAGGTTCCGGACAACGCGATGTTGTCCATCTTGGTCGCCACGCTGGAAATCAACGACGGCCAGTCCGAATCCGCCCGGCAAAGACTGGAAAAAGCCCTGCAACATCCTTTGATCAAGCCCGAGGAAAAATTCCGCGCACACAAGGAATTGGCCCGGGTACTGGATAAATTGGGGTTTTACGATCAAGTGTTTTCTCATTTACATGCCGCTGGCGAAGTGAGTCCGCGCCTGCCCGAAGTGCAGCAGCAAAACCCTCAGCTAGTACCCAACATGCTTGCGGCGTATAAACACGAGTTCGATGCCGATTTGCTGGGCCGTTGGCGCGATACGGCATTTCCGCCGGAACAACCCGCCCCCGTTTTCGTGCTGGGTTTCATGCGTACCGGCACGACATTGACTCAGGAGGTCTTGGGCGCTCATCCGGATGTGTTCGTGGCCGACGAAACCGACTTGGTCATGGCGATGGCCAACGAGTTAAGACGCCTATTCAATCATCAAGGCAGCATCCCCGACATGCTGAAACGGCTCGATCGGGACGGCATGTTGTATTTGCGGGCATTTTATTGGCAACGAGCCAGGGCTTTGTTCGGCGATACCATAGGTTCGTGTTTGTTTCTGGACAAAACCACGATGAACAGCATAGACATTGGCCTGATCAACAGCATTTTCCCCGATGCCAAATTGATCTTTTTGTTACGCGATCCAAGGGACGTTTGCCTGAGCTGCTTCATGCAAACGATGATACCTAACCCGACGACGGTGCATTTATTGACCTGGGTCGGCACGGCGCGTTTTTATTCGGATCTGATGAGTTGGTGGGGAGACGTCAAACCAAAACTAAGCATGGATTTCATTGAGTTACGCTACGAAGACACCGTATCCGATTTCGAAGCGACCTTTCGCCGGGTTTTCGATTTCATCGACCTGGATTGGGATCCCAAGGTGGCGGATTTTCATAAGAACGCCGCCGGCAAAGTCATCGCCAGCCCCAGTTTCAGCCAAGTGGCGCAACCCTTGTATTCGTCCTCGGTCGGCCGCTGGAAGCGATATGAAGCCGATTACGCGCCAATTGCCGACATTCTGCAGCCATTTATCGAGGCTTATGGTTATGAGTTGTCTTGACGATCATGAAGCAGGTGGAACGCCGCACCCTTAACGCATGACCACCCCCAGGCTCACGGCGATATGTGCCAGTTCCGCCGTGGTATTCACTTGCAGTTTTTTCTTGATTTGGGTGGCGTAATTGGCGACGGTTTTACTGCCCAGGCAAAGCTGATCGGCAATATGATGCACCGTCAAACCATGCGCCAATAGATTGAACACATCGAATTCGCGCGGAGAAAAGGTGGCTATCACCGCTTGATAATCGCCGGGATTGTGCTCACCCCTCCCCTCTTTCAACAATCCAGCCTCGACGTAGGTATTGCCTTGCAGGATGGCGCCTATGGCCTCGATCAGAATTTCCGGAGCGGTGTTTTTAGTGATATAGCCTTTGGCGCCCGCCGACAAGGCCCGGCTGACGTATACCTGTTCTTGATAAATACTGAATACCAGAATCAGGGCGGCAGTGTCGCGTTGCACGATACGGCGTATGGTCTCCAACCCGCCTATGCCGGGCATGGACAAATCCATAACCACGATGTCCGGCTTCAACTCTTGATACATCTGTATTGCCTGCTCGCCGCGTTCCGCTTCGCCAACGACGTCCATCCTGTCGTCTGTCGTCAGTAACATCTTGAAACCGGCCCTGACCACGGCGTGGTCGTCTACCAGCATGATTTTAATCCTGCTCATGCCAACGGAATCCTCGCGGTAACGGTCATGCCGGCCCCCGGCGCCGAGCGCAACATAAACTCGCCTTCCATGGATTTGATACGCTCTTTCATGCCGCGCAATCCGAAGCCCCGGCTGATGCTTTGCAAGTCGCAACCTCGGCCGTCGTCCTCGACCGTCAATTGCAATTCCTTGCATTCCGGATGCAATAAGCTCAACTCGATCGCCACGCTATGGGCTTGGGCATGGCGAACGACATTGGTCAGACATTCCTGTATGACCCGGAAGATTTGCCGGGTAAGGTTTTTGTCCAGTTCGTCCACGGCGTCGTCGCAACTGATGCGTAAATCGAGATGGGGGTTGCGCTCCGACCAATGTTCCACCATGTCTTCCAGCGTCGCTTTCAACCCGAGCTCGGTCAATACCAATGGATGCAACTGCTGCATCATCGAGCGCAACACCTCGACCAAGTGATCGCAGACCTCGCTGATGGCGGCACTGATTTTGACGGTGTCGGTATTTTGTTTCGCCGCAGTAGCGGCCATGACCTTGATCGCCGTCAAGGACTGGCCGAATTCGTCGTGCAATTCTTGCGACAGGCGCTGCCGCTCTTCTTCTTGTATCGCTAAGGTGTGTTGCGTCAACGCCCGATTTTCCTGTCTGGCTTTTTCCAGCTCCTGAGTCATGTGATTGATGGCCCTGGCAATGCCGTCGAATTCCTCGGCATCGAACACCGGAAGCTGTTGCTTGTATTGGCCGGTTTCGATGACGCGCAAGGCCTCGACGATCACGTCGATCGCCCGTAGCGATTTATTCATGACCAGATTGACCGCGACGAAGGTCAACACCGTCAGCGACGAGATGGACATGAAAAAGTTGACGCTTTCCTGCCAGACTTCGGTGATCTCGTCCAGAGGTTGCGCCTTGATGATCATGGTCAACACCTCCCCGTCCAAGGTCGTCACTTCTCGCCTGAGCTCGGGATAATCCCCCTTGACCCAACGCACAAACCAGGCAGGAGGCATGTTTTCAGTGAATTCAGGCGCTTGCTGACGGGTAAAATGCGTCAACTGACCGTCGGACTTTTGCAATTGTATGCTCAAATGTCGGGTCTGGCGTAGCGCTGCGAAACGCGACAAATCGGCAATGGGTTGCTGCGCGTCGGCAAGTCCCAGCGTAATCAACTGCAAGGCCAGCCGAATGGAAGACTCGACTTCTTTCTCGACGGCCTGCCGAGCCTGCCAGATGGCCATGGCTCCGCCCAGCACCAGCATGCAAACCGAAGCCAGCAGCACGCGCAAGATGATTTGATAACGTAGGCTCATGACGATCTAACGTAAATTGTGCAAACCCGCCATTATCTGCGTTCCAATCCTACACTGCCATTAGGAAAAATTCTTTTTTTGTCCGTTACCCAAAAGCGCACATGGGGCGCAATTCAATCTGATATGGAAATGAAGGGAACGCTACGCAAAGCCAATTTAAAGTCGGTTCTCGGACCGACAGCCGAGGAACTTTCTTTTGCGCCGCCAAAAGAAAGTTCCCAAAGAAAAGGCGGCCCCGATACCGGCTTAATCCTGCGCTTCTCGCTTTTGGCGGGGGTTTCCCGAAGGGGCTCCTGCCCCTGCGGAAAACGCGCGGCATCCCTGCCGCGCCCCTACGGGCTATCCCGCCAAAACCTGCGATGCTCAGGCCGGTATAAGGGGATTAACGGCATGCCTTCGGCATCTTTCCGCTTCGCGGTTTGCTTGTTTGCAAAATGATAACCACATCTTTTTAACCACACCCGCACGAATGCCCGCGCTTGGCAGGCATTCGGCAACAGCGCCTAAACTTTACCGACTCGGTCTTTCAGATAAGATGCAAACTCGGCTTTGATTTCCTGGTGCAACAAGCCGTATTCGACGTTGGCCAGCAGAAAGCCGAATTTCGAGCCGCAGTCGTAGCGGTTACCTTGAAACTCGTAAGACAAGACGGATTCGTCTTTCATCAATGCGGCTATCGCATCGGTCAGCTGAATTTCGCCGCCCGCTCCGCGGCCGGTGGTTTCGATTTTTTCGAAAATAGCCGGCGTCAGAATGTAGCGACCAACGACCGCGATGTTGGACGGGGCCACTTCGGGCTTGGGCTTTTCGACGATGGATTTCAACACGCCGACACAGGGGGCTTTTTCTGCGTGCTCGACGATGCCGTATTTGTGGGTTTCCCTGGGATCGACCCGCTCTACGCCCAAGATGCTGCTTTGCTCTCGATCGAACAAATCCACCATTTGCTTCATACAACCGCGCTCGCCGTCTTCGATCAGGTCATCCGGCAATATCACCGCGAAAGGCTCGTTACCGACCACGGGCTTTGCGCAATGCACGGCATGACCCAATCCCAAGGCTTCGGCCTGACGAACGAATACGCAAGATACCTGTGGCGGCAATATCCCACGCAGCATGGTCAACAGTTCGGTCTTACCGCTTTTTTCCAACTCTTTTTCCAGTTCGTAGGATTTGTCGAAATGATTGGCGATGGACTCCTTGTTACGCCCGACCACGAAAACCATCGTGTCTATGCCGGCCGCAACCGCTTCTTCCACGGCATATTGAATCAGTGGCTTATCGACGACCGGTAACATTTCTTTGGCGACGGCCTTGGTAGCAGGCAATGAGCGCGTGCCAAGACCGGCAACAGGAAAAACGGCTTTAGTAACTTTTCTTGTCATAGTAGCTCTTAAGAGTGGTTTTGTTGTTTTGACGAATCCATAGTGAGGACCTAACCTTATGCAAAACTTAAAATAAGCCGCAGAAGTATTTGTATTTTAGGCCATAATATGTGTAAATTTTTCATCCCCGTACGGAATATTGTAATGAAAAGACTGTTGGCGACGCTATGTTTCGCGTCCATACCTCTGCACACGGCCTTTGCCGAAGACTTAATGGAAATATATCAGTTGGCCGTGCAAAACGATCCGGAATTCAAAATTAGCGATATCAATCAATCCATCGCCGGAGAAAGCAAGTCGCAAAGTATTGCCCAAATGCTGCCGAATCTCGCCCTATCGGCCAACAGTAACCGACAAAGGATTCAAAGCACAAGAACCGGCTTCAGTATTTCGGGTACCGGCCTGCAACATTATTGGGACAGCGCCTTGTCGATCAGCCTGAAACAGCCCGTTTTCAACTGGGGCCACTGGGTGCAACTGGACCAATCGGACAATAAAATCGCCCAGGCCGAGGCTCAATTTCAAGCCAAGAAGCAAGGCCTCATGACCCGAACCGTCGAAGCCTATTTCGATGTTCTGGCTGCCCAAGACAACCTCGAATTCATCGATGCCGAAAAAAAAGCCATAGAAAAACAACTGGAACAAGCCAAACAACGCTTCGACGTCGGCATCATCGCCATTACCGACGTCTATGAAGCGCAGGCCGCCTACGACAGGGCATTGGCGGCGGTAATCGAAGCCGGTAACCAGCTGGATAACAGCAAGGAACGACTCAGGGAGATCATAGGCGAGAATCCGGCCAATTTGAAAAAGCTGGCGCCCGAAATCCCATTGAGCACGCCGATGCCGGATGACATTTCAGCTTGGGCCCATACCGCCGAAAGCAATAATTTCGCCATTATCGCCCAACTCAATGAAGCCGAATTTATCCGAAAAAACATCGAACTGCAAGAATCCAAACATTTGCCAACCCTGGATTTCGTCGCTCAATACCGTCAACTCGACAACGGTAACCAAGTCGGTTTTCGCGGAGACACCGAAAGTTTCGGGCTACAATTAAACGTACCGATCTACGAAGGTGGCGGCACACTGTCTCGTAGCCGTCAAGCCCAATACGAATATGACACCGCTAAAGAGGAATTAACCAAAATCAAGCGCAGCATCAATCGCGAAGTCAAAGACTCTTATCGTGGGGTATTGGCCAGTGTCAATCAGGTAAAGGCCTTAAAAACCACGACGGAGTCGGGCGAACTAGCCGTCGAAGCGGCCGAAGCAGGCCTGGAAGTCGGAACCCGCACCATGGTCGATGTGCTGGCGATACAGCGCAATCTTTACAAAGCCAAAAGCGACTACGCCCGTAGCCGATACGATTACCTGATCAACGGCATCAAACTGAAACAAGCCGCCGGCAGCTTGAACGACGAGGATTTACTGCAGGTCAATCAGTATTTACGCTGAACAAACAGGCTACCGACTTAAGCCGGGACAGTCAGAGGTTAAGCCGTTCGTGGTGAGCAAAGTCGAACCATGAATGGCTTAACCGTTCACCCTTCGACAAGCTCAGGGCGAACGGTTAAGCCTCCCTCTGTGTCCCGTTTTAAACGAGAAGCCAACAAACAGATTCACATCTTGACAACCCAGACCTATCAGGAGACATCGATGAACAAGCTCTTATGCACAGGATTAATCCTCGCCCCGCTGACCGCTTTCGGACAAAATTACGGCGGCATGACCGAGGCACAAATGCAGCAAATGATGCAACAAGCCCAACAGATGCAAACCTGTATGGAGAACATCGATCAGGCCGAACTGGATGCCTTTCAACAAAAAGCCGAAGCAATGGATGCCGAAGTCAAGACGCTGTGCGCCGCCGGCAAACGCGATGCAGCCATGGCCCGCGCCATGCAGTTCGGCAAAGAAACCGCTCACAGCAAGGTTATGCAGGACATGAAAAAATGCGGTGAAGGCATGAAAAACATGATGCCAAACCTACCCAAAACCGCCGAACCGAGCGACGACAACGAAAAACCCCGACATATCTGCGACGAATGAATTTGCCTCTTCCAATAAACGCAACGCAACATTACTCATCCTTTATGCGGTTATAGTTCCGTGCTAACATTCCGCCTCGTCTTTTGTTACAAAAAGACAAATCAAACCGGATTCGGTTAAGGTGCATAAAATCTTCGCTCCTGCACCGAATTAAATCTCAAATAATAAAAAGAGGAAGATTTATGAACCTTAAAAAACACCGCCTGAGTTTTGCCGCGGTTACCGCGCTTGTATTGTCTCAATCTGCTTCGGCTGCCTGTATCGATGGTGCGCGCAATGTATTGAAACAGGCCGTCGATACGGCAGCCAGCAAAAACACAGGTGGTTACAGCCTAAATATGTGGCTAACCTATGTGGACGAAACCGGTAAAATCTGTGAAGTGGTTTCGTCCGGCACACAGGCTACCGGTGAAAAAGCAGGTAATGCGGCATGGTTGGGTAGCCGCGTCATTTCGGCACAAAAAGCCTTTACCGCCAATGCATTTAGCCTCGATGGTTATGCCATTTCCACGGCCAATCTTTATAGCGCCGTCCAGCCCGGCGGCAGTTTGTATGGTTTACAGCACAGCAATCCCGTGGACAGCAGCTCGGCTTACTTAGGCGATGCCAATTCATACGGTACGGAAACCGATCCCTTAAAAGGCAAACGTATCGGCGGCATTAACGTGTTCGGTGGTGGTTTGGCGATTTACTTCGACGGCAAAAAAGTCGGCGCTATCGGCGTTTCCGGCGACACCTCTTGCCGTGATCACGCCTTTGCCTGGCAAGTACGTCATCAGCTCGGTCTGGAGCCAGCCGGAACAGGAATCACGACATCCAACATGAATGCCGCGGGGGCCTCACAAACAGCGCTGACCGGAGCGACTATCGGCGATGAGATGATCATCAACGCCAACGGCTCGAGCACTGATTATTGGGATGCTTGGTCTCATCCCGCCTGCCCTAACTCGACCGGTCTGACCGCTGAGCAAAATTCGGCCAACGGCGTAATCCTGAACTGATTGCACCGATCTCAATCAATCGAAAACGGGGGCAAACCCCCGTTTTTTTTTTGTAACAACGGTTCCGCATGCGGGTTTTCAAACGCTTACTATTTTTGATCGTGTTTTTGGGTCTTCCAGCCGTTTTTCTTTATACCCACAGACTTTCGGATCAGGCACTGACGACACAAGCAGGTAACACTCCGATGCCCCCGCCCGATTTACGACTGCTGTACGACCAAGCCCAGCAAAGTCCACCAGGCTTGACGATCGAAAACCTCCAGGAAGAAGAACATATTTTTAATGAACAAGTCGCTACGGCCCGCCAATGGCTGGACGATAAGGATACGCGACGCCGAATTGCCGGTGCCGAACAACTTGGCGCCTATCCAACCGCCGAAGCAGAAATCGCCCTAAACGACGCACTCATTTTCGATAGCGAAGCCAAGGTACGCGCCGCCGCCGCCCTCAGCTTGGCCGGTTTTTTACCGCTCGACGAAATGTCCATTAAAAACTTATTGGCGGCATTGGGCGACTCGAGTCAAGACGTGCAACTGAATGCTTTACACACATTGAACCGCTATTTACTGAAACAAGAAGCGAATACCTTGGCCTACCAACAACTAATCAGCGCCTTAACCCAAAAAGCTAAAGCCAAGGAATTAACCGGAACGACCCGCCAGTCTTTAGAGGGTTTATTGCTCGACCTGAAATGACCAGTCCTATGACTTAAAACCAAAGTCTGAGTATCGATGCCGCAAAAACGCCCGCCACCACATCATCCAGCATAATGCCGAAACCGCCGGATACCTTTCGATCCAGCCAACCTATCGGCCAAGGCTTCAAGAAATCGAAAAAACGGAACAGCACAAAACCGGCTAACAGGCTTTGCCAGGAAAACGGCACCCAGCACATCGTCAACAACAAACCGGCTATCTCATCCCAGACGATGCCGCCGTAATCGTGCACCTGCAATTTTTTTGCAGCCTCGTCGCAAATCCATACACCCGCTACAATACAAATCAGTGTAGCGGGCAAATAAATCCAGCCTTCGGCTTGCTGCAAAACCCAGTACAAGGGCAAGGCAGCTACGGTACCCAGCGTACCCGGCATGACTCTGGACAGCCCAGAGCCAAAGCCGAAAGCCAGCAACAGTAAAGGATCCTTAAGAATTTGCCGGGCCGAAAGCCGGCTGGCGCCGTAACTGTCTCTAAGAAAAATGCTCATAGCCTTTCTCTGCAAAGCGGACTGCTTGCCCTTCCCGCTTGATACGCAAACCCGGCTCGGCCTCGATGACGCCGACACAGTGGCAAGCGGCCGGCACGTTCTCTGCCAGATGCTCGGGTACGGTAAAGCATAATTCGTAATCGTCTCCGGCCGTCAACGGCATGCGCCAATCCGCGGTGCGCTGAACATAATCTATGACCTGGGCGGACAATGGAATCGAATCCCAATCCAGACAGGCACCGACCTGGCTTTGTTCGAGGATATGCCCCAAGTCGGAGGCTAAACCATCGGAGACATCGATGCAGGCGCTAGCGATACCGCGCAACGCGATTCCGGTCGACACCCTAGGTTGCGGCTGATTGAAACGGCGTAGCGGCCAATCAGGTTCGTCGCAGCGATAGCCTTGTTTGATCTTCAAACCCAAACCGGCATCACCCAACGGGCCGGATACAAATACCCGGTCGCCGACATTGGCGGTCGATCGGCGCAAGGCCATGCCCTGCGGCAGCGCTCCCATCGCTTGCACGGTCAGCGTTAACGGGCCTGATGTCGTATCGCCGCCTATCAAATCGACCTTATGTTGTCTGGCCAATGCGACGAAACCCTCCGCAAAGTCGGACAACCAAGCTTCATCGACTTTGGGCAATGTCATCGCCAAGGTCACCGCGAAGGGTTCAGCGCCCATCGCGGCCAAATCGCTCAAGTTTACCGCTAGCAATTTATGTCCCAGCGATACCGGGTCGGCATCGGCAAAAAAGTGCACGTTTTCTACCATGGTGTCGGTCGTCACGGCCAATTGCTGGCCGACCGGCACAGTCAGTAACGCGCAATCGTCGCCTATGCCCAATTGATTATTGGAATGTCGCGGTGCATGCACGGCAAAAAAACGTTTGATCAGATCGAATTCGCCTAGCGCCATACTCTACTATTTGGCGCGCTTGGCGGCGATTTCCACGGCACGGTGTTTCTGCGAGATTTTATCGAGTATGCCGTTGACGTATTTATGACTGCCTTCCGCCCCGAATTCCTTGGCCAGATTGACACCTTCGTTGATGATGACCTTATAGGGGGTTTCCAGCCGATTGATCAATTCGTAAACGCCGATGCGCAAAATCGCCCGCTCCACGGGATCGATCTTCTCGACCGGCCTGTCGACGAACTCGGCCAGGGCTTCATCGATAACGTGCAGCTGCTTGGGTACGCCGTGAAAAAGCTCGTTGAAATACGTTTTTTGCGCACCTTTTAGATGTTCTTCTTCCAGAAAATAGCTTTCTATGCGAGTCAGACTTTCGCCGCTCATCTGCCATTGATATAGCGCCTGAACCGCGCATTTGCGGGCATTGGTTTTTGCTTGACTCATTAAACGCTCATATTTTTAAACAAACTGACCATTTCGATGGCCGATAAGGCGGCTTCCGCCCCTTTGTTACCTGCTTTGGTCCCTGCACGCTCTATGGCTTGTTCTATGCTGTCGACGGTCAGCACGCCAAAGGCTACCGGAATATCGTATTGCAAGCCCACTTGCGCAATGCCTTTGACACATTCGCCCGCCACATATTCGAAATGCGGGGTTCCACCGCGTATCACCGCACCCAACGTGATGATAGCGTCGTATTTTTTGCTAGCGGCCACCCGTTGCACGACCACCGGCAACTCGAATGCACCCGGCGCCTTGACCAGCGTAATATCGTTCTTGTCTGCACCATGACGTACCAATGCGTCGATGGCTCCGCCTTCCAACTGCTCTACGATGAAGCTGTTAAAGCGTGAAGACACGATGCAAAACTTGCCGCCTTGCGCGGAAAAATGGCCTTCCAGGGTAGTGACTGCTGTCATGGTTTACCTTCGTTTAGTGATTAAAAAATTAAAGCCGCACCGAACGGTGTTTATCCGCCGATATCGACATGTTCTACGACTTCCAGATCGAAGCCCGACAAACCGATATATTTTTTCTGGGCACCCATGACCTTCAAGCGCCTGACGCCCAAATCGGACAGGATTCTGGAACCCGTGCCAGTCGTACGCCAGTCCGAATCCGCGCTGAGATCCTGTAATGACTTGACGCCATGGTCCTGCATCTGATAGGCATGGATCAACTCGACCAGCGACTTGTTGTCTTCCTTCTGCCTTATGATGACCAACACG
>JAQTYP010000320.1 GCA_028688235.1 Methylomonas sp. | reverse complement strand
GATGGGTGATAGTTAGATGAAAGAAGGGGGCTGGGCTCAGGCCCCTTCCGTTCTTTAAGGATGGGCCGCAAATAACTTCCGGGAACAGGGGATTCACCCTGCGACACTGCTAAAAACCGGGAGCTTATTTTGGTGAAATCCCAATGTTAAATTTGGAGAAAAGATGAATAGTATCGTTAACAAGCAGTTTGTCAAAGCAACCGTGTTCGCTACGGCGGCTTTTACGGCTGACTTTGCTTCCGCCGCGGTGAGCTTTAACAGCCATGCCGATTTGAGTTTTATCGTAGACAGTATTGTCGAGACCGGCACCGAGAATGCGGTGGATTATTCCAGCTTGCAGGTGTTTGGCTCCATGATACGCCCCGTGGAGCCGGATGTGGTTACCTGGAGCGTGCTTACGGGTGATGGAGTCGTCGATGATAACGGTGCCGAAATACCGTACACGGAAGGCTCTGTGGTTTTAGGTAATGTTTTCAATCATAGTTTTTCGATCAGCGGACAACTGAACAGCGGAATTCTCGATTACAGCCAAGTGGCTTGGTATGAAATCGGATTCAATAATAACGCTGAAACCTCTTTCGACATTTCTTTGAGGGCGTCTTACACGCTGGCTACCGAAATTAACGGCCAAGTCGGCAGTGCATCCGTCGGCTTGAGTCTTTACGACGATAATCAGTTATATTGGACGGATATGGCGATCGGTGAGTCCGGAGCGCCTGGCTATGCGACATTCGAGCAGGCGATTACGCTGACTGTGTTGCCGGGCGAAAATCGGCGGTTTTACCTGGATGTCGGCCATGATGGCTATATCGAAGCGGCTCCCGTTCCGCTGCCGGCCGCCCTATGGCCGTTCATGGCGGGTTTGGTCGGCATCTTTGGATTCAAAAAGCGCACTACCTTCGCTAGCCAGCCAGCCTGATGTATTGCAAGCCGGGGCCGTAGGGTCGGCTCCGGCTTCGAAATCAAACCACCCTATCCGGCAAATCCCCGCCATCGAAAAACGCGGCCAGATTCGCCAATACCTTTTCGCCCATCGCGGTGCGGGTAGCTATCGTGGCGCTGCCGAGGTGGGGCAAGAGGGAGACGTTGTCCAGCGTCGAAAAATCGGGGTCGAGGTGCGGTTCGTTTTCGTAGACGTCGAGTCCCGCGCCGGCAATGCGATGGTGGCGTAATGCGTCTATCAGCGCCTTGCTGTCGACCACGTCGCCGCGGGCGGTGTTGATCAAATGCGCGGTGGGCTTCATCAGGTTCAGGCGGTTTTCGTTGATCAAATGCCGGGTTTCCAATCCGCCCGGACAATGTAGCGATACATAGTCGCATTGCGGCAGCAATTCTTCCAGGCTGGCGCAGCGAACGGCATTTAAATCGGCGGCTATTGCAGGATCGGCCGCGGTCGGTTTGACATACAGTATCTTCATGCCGAAACCGTGATGGGCTTTGCGGGCCATGGCCTGGGCGATGCGGCCGAAGCCTATCAGGCCCAGCGTTGCGCCGGTGACGTCGCTGCTCATCATCTGGGTCGGGCACCAGCCCGTCCATAGCCCGGAACGCACCAGTCGATCGCCTTCGGCGCCGCGTCTGGCGCTCATCAATAACAAGGTCATCGCGATGTCGGCCGTGCTCTCGGTCAAAACCCCAGGCGTATTGGTGATTATCAAACCTTGTTGCCTGGCGGCGTCGATGTCGATGTGGTTATAGCCGACGCCGAAATTGCCCAGAATCTTGCAGCGTTTGTTGCTTACGTTCAATACTTCGGCCGGCAAGCTGTCGCAAACGGTAGGGCAGACCGCGTCGTAGTTTTGCAGCGCAAGTTTTAATTCGGCGGGCGAGTAAGGATGGTCGTCTTCGTTCAATGTGACGTCGTAACGTCGTTTCAGCCGTTCTTCGACCGAGGCGGGCCAGCGGCGGGTAATCAGGACTTTGGGGCGTGTCATCGGAATATCTTTTGCGTATTTTGGGCGCGCAGTATAAATCAGCTAGCGCGAGTTCGAAACTGTAGAACCATGTCAAGTGCTGCGGACTAACCGCGGTTTTTAGGATCACCGCCTCGATAGCGTGATTTTATCCGACTGCAGCTTTACCCTGAGCGGAAACATCCGCTCCAATGCGCCAAGAAAGGGCTTCAAGTCGCCGGTATCGAAGGTGCCGCTCAACGTTAATTTAGCCAAGCTCAGATCGGCAAACACGAAGCTGACTTCGTGGTAGCGCGCCAATTCCTCGACGACTTCGGACAGCGGCGACTGTTCGAATACCAAGCGCCCGTCCATCCACGCCGATTCCTTATCCCGGTTTATCGCTTCGACCGATTGCAAGCGGCCGTTCGAAAATCTACGGCCGAAACCAGCTGCAACTGGCTATCCATCCAGGCACTCTTAGGCCTCAGCGCGACCTCGCCCTCCAATACCGCGACTTTAGTATCGTTTTCCTTATGGTGGACATTAAAACGGGTGCCGATGTCGCGGATTTGCAAATCGCCTGTCGTTACGGTGAATGCTCTGAACGGCTCGTGAGCCACGCTGAATGAGGCCTCTCCTTCCTGCAATGCGATATCGCGCCTGAACCAGGACATGCGAACCTGTAATTGCGTTCTAGTATTCATCTCGATGATAGAGCCATCTTCGAGCGCGATGCTGCGGCGCTGACCAGTGCCCGTGCCGTAGTGCACCGTCGGTGCCGAAAAATCCAGCCACCAAGCCCCTAAGGCCAACAACAATACCGATAATGCCAAACCTAAGCCGGCAGACGGCCGGGCCTGCGCACGGGAATTGCGCGCCGCTTCCATGCCCGGAACTTCGGTCGCTTTCATCCCGTCCAGCGTACCCCACAGCCTTTCCGCTTCGGCATAAGCCCAGGCGTGCGACTCGTCGAGAACCAACCATCTTTGGAATCCCGCGCGCTTTTTATCGTCGCAGGCTTCGTCCTGCAACGCGACGAACCAGGAAACGGCTTGCTCGAAGGTGCGCTTGCTATACGTTTCGTTCATCAAATCCACTCGTTATTCAATCGGCGATGGCAATGCAACATCGCCTTAACCAAATGCCTTTGCACCGTTTTTTCGGAAATGCCCAATTGCCCTGCGATGTCGGCATAACTCAGTTCGTCGATCTTGCGCAATAGCAGGACGTGCCGGCATTGCGCCGGCAAACTGGCGATCGCATCCAGCAAGCGTTCGCATTGCTGCCGCAATATCGCCGCCGTTTCCGGCTCTGGGCGGCTGCATTCCAGATGTTCGTCGAGAGGAACTTGGTTTGCAGAGACGCGCTTGTCGTAACGCAGAAAATCGATAGCCAAACGTTCCGCCGTGCGGTACAGGTAAGCCACCAGATTGTCGGCATGAGGTAGCGCGGTCTGCCGCATCAGGCGCAAATAGGCTTCCTGGCTAAGGTCTTGGGCCACATCGGGACAACTGACTCTGCGGACCAAAAAACCGACGATCGCTTCTCGATGATCTTGAAACAACACGGCAACTCGATCGTGATCGACTTTAATTCCCGACACTGACTTTCCTCCGGAAGCGATGAGAAATGCTGAACTCAAAATATCAGCAGCATTTGTGCCAATATTTTTGTTATTCCCAATCAAGGATATAACGACGGCGGAGAGCCGGTGAGACAAAAAACAGGTGATTTGCCGCATTTTATTTCGGCAAATCACGCAGTCTTGTGCCGGTCGATATTGCAGTCCACCCCTCAGCGACGCAAATCACTCTAAGGAATAGAGCTTTTAGGCCGATAATACGAACGTTGCATCACTCTTCATCGGGAGACAGACCATGGAAATCAAGACTGAAACGTTCGGCCAGACGATAAGTTCCAAGGCCAAAGATAAAAAACTCGAGCCCAAAAGCGAGGTGCCTTTCGGCCAGACGGTATCGGAAATGGCTCAGACCAAAAAGACCGAGACTTCGGGCGCCGATGCCAAAACCGAATTGAACCGCTCGATATTGCAAACTTCGATGGATGTCAGTTTGCATGCGGGCAACGAACCGATGACCTTGCTACTCAAGACTGCGATAGAAGGCATCAACGATGCACTGAAACCTGAATTTGGCGACAACGCAATCCAAAAAGCCTACGAAGAAGGTTTGGACGTTTCGCCCGAAGCAACCGCCGACCGCATCGTGCAAATGAGTACGGCATTTTTCGACCGCTATCACGCCAACCATGGCGAACTGAGCGTCGACGAAGCCTTGAAATCATTCACCGACCTGATAGGCAAAGGCATAGATAAAGGTTTCGACGAAGCCCGCAACATCTTGAAAGGCTTGAACGTGTTGGAAGGAGACATCGCCACCAATATCGACAAAACTTATGAACTGGTCCAACAAGGCTTGAAAGCGTTCGTTGAAAATTATCGGCATGACGAACCGGCTTGAGCAAAGTCGAGTCATATCGTGCTTTTCTTGGATTAAGGATATGGTTACAAATAACTTCCCTGTTTCGGATTACAAGGATTTTCCCGTTCGTCCTGAGCAAAGTAAGCGCCCTTCGGGCGCATGGCGTTAACAAGAAACATGGAAAGGCTGCTGTTGA
>JAQTYP010000319.1 GCA_028688235.1 Methylomonas sp. | reverse complement strand
CTAACGATGTCTTACCACTGCGACTCGCCGGTTTCCGGGTCGTACATTTCATGGGTAATGTTGTAGCGGTTGGCAATGAGTTCGTCTATGGTGGGGGAATTGCTCATCGCCCGCTGAATCGCCAGTTTCATGGCTTCATAGTTGGTCCGATACAAGTCCTTGCGGTCCAAATTGGGATTGGTCGCGCAAGAAGGGTCTATCCATAACATGGCGATGATGCACAGTTCATTGGCTTGCATGCGCGGAATCACACCCTCGGCCACGCAGTCTATGACGGCATCGGCCACGGCTGATTGCACAGGTCCGCCTAACAGATTGACATAAGCCGATGATTTAATCGTGACTTTAGGCACCATGATAGTCGCCGGACGCACTTGCTGGTTGCAGGCGCGTATCGCGAACATGCGGGTATGACCCGCGGTTTGCCCCATCAGATTGGCGAATGCGTGTCCCGCCGGACCTTTGACGTCGCCGATCAGTATTTCCGGCATTGCGTCGGTACCCTGCCCTTCGCTGGAAAACACCGTTGCTTCGCCGGTTCTGAACCAATAGGAATCTGACATAGCTCTATCCTCTCGCTGAGTAAAATTGGACTCGCATTCTAAGCTCACAATCATTACCGCGGCAATAGTCAGCCTGTCCAAGACGCCCTAGCCTGAAAAATTGGAAGAATTGCGCAAAAGGCGGATAGGCATTTACAGCAGTTTATCCAATAGCGACATCACGATTTCCACGGCGATCAGCCAGATGATGATCCATTCCAAGGTCGACGAATGTTGATGTTTTTGTTCGTCGGCCAACATTTCCAATAGCTCGTGTATCGTTTCCAGTTTTTTGGATAACACTTCCGTGCGCTGGCGGATTTCCAGATAATTGGCGGCCATCGAATAGATGTGTTGGTACTCAGGGTGTTCCCAGAAAAACTCCGGGATATCCAGTAAGTCGTAATTCAGTATGATATCGCTCTTGGTCAGAAACAATTGGCCGCGAATCTTGGCCATGGTCTTGCGATCGAGCTTGATGACGCCTTCTCGCGCCAAGGCTTGCGGCAAATGGCTGGTCGCGTGTATCGTGTCTATCGCATGGCCTTCGAATGCAGCCAGTTTGATCGATTGCGCCATCGCGTGTGCTAGCGCCAGCAATACCATGACATCGTCGGACTGCAATTCGATATGGTCGTGTTGAAATCTGTCCTGTTCCGATCCTACCTCGTAGCTGAAATTGTCTTCCTGCGCTTCGGCATAGGATTTGACGGCATAATCCAGCAGCGTCTGATGCAGGGTGCGGCGATCGTCCAACGCCACGTTCCAATGCACGACGACGCCATACGAAAATACGATAGAACAGCCGACCTTGAAGTCTACGATCACGGCATTTCTGAACACCTGGGCGCGTGTCGTGTCGAGCAGTTTTTCCCTAAGCTTGGTGAACTGAAACGATGGGGCCAGGCACACCGCCATACAGTGTTTAATCGTCCCTCTGTTTGTCATGTTCGTAGTTTCCGATTGCCCATTCGACATTAGTTGACCACCAGTAGCGGCAAAATGGTTAAAATAGTCCTTTCGTCCAGCTATTGAAAGCTCATTGCCCTGTGTCATGCCAACTAACTATAACACCGATGATTTAAGAATTTGCGAAACCAAGGATGTCGTCGCGCCTATTCAGGTCCACGAAGAAATCCCGATGACCGAAGCGGCGGCCAAGACTATTCTTAAGGCTCGTGCCGCAATACATAAAATTCTGACCGGTGAAGACGACCGCCTGTTGGTGGTCATAGGCCCTTGCTCTATCCACGATCCGGATGCGGCGGTCGAATATGCCGGCAGGCTCAAAAGCATGATAGATTCGTTGCAGGACGATCTAGTCATCGTCATGCGAGTGTATTTCGAAAAGCCGCGCACGACGGTAGGCTGGAAAGGCCTGATCAACGATCCGGAATTGAATTCTAGCTTCAATATCAATAAAGGCCTGCGTTTGGCTAGACAGGTGTTGCTGGATGTCAACAATCAGGGCGTGCCGGCTGCGACCGAATATCTGGATCTGATCACGCCTCAATATGTGTCGGATTTGATTTCCTGGGGCGCGATCGGCGCCCGTACCACCGAAAGCCAGGTGCATAGAGAATTGGCGTCCGGCTTGTCTTGCCCGGTCGGCTTCAAGAATGCTACCGACGGCGGCGTCAAAATCGCGATAGACGCGATCAATGCGGCGATGAGTCCTCATCACTTTTTATCCTTGACCAAGGAAGGCCGTTCGGCGATTTTCTCCACGCGCGGCAACGAAGACGCCCATATCATTCTGCGCGGCGGCAACAACCGTCCCAATTACGATGAAGTCAGCGTCGAGCAGGTCGCCGAGGGTTTGGAGCAAGGCGGCTTACGCCCCAACATCATGATCGACTTCAGTCATGCCAACTGCCAAAAGAAATACGAAAAGCAAATGCATGTCGCCGAGGACGTAGCAGGACAAATCGCCGGCGGGGATGTCCGTATCATCGGCGCGATGGTGGAAAGCCATTTGGTCGAAGGTCGGCAGGATGTCGTGGAGGGTAAGCCTTTGGTCTTCGGGCAAAGTATTACAGACCCGTGCCTGGGCTGGGACGACAGCGTCAAGCTATTGAATGAACTGGCTGTGGCCGTGCAACAACGGCGGGCCGCAATTCGGAGAAAGAGTTAACATGAAGATATCGGTTAATGGCGATAGCCGCGAATACGGCGACAACTCGAGCGTTGCCGACGTGATCGCCGATTTGGGCCTGAGCGGCAAGCGCATCGCCGTGGAATTGAACAAGGAAATTTTGCCGTTTACTCAATATGCCAGCCAATTGATACAGGATGGCGATCGCCTGGAAATCGTGCAGGCGATAGGCGGCGGTCAAGACGATTATTTCACGCTGGCCGGCAAGCAATACCGCTCGCGTTTGTTGGTCGGTACCGGCAAATACAAAGACCTGGAAGAAACCCGGTTGGCCACCGAAGCCAGCGGCGCCCAAATCGTCACGGTGGCGATACGCCGCACCAACATCGGCCAGAACCCCGGCGAACCCAATTTGCTGGATGTGATTTCTCCTGACAAATACACGATACTGCCGAATACCGCCGGCTGCTATACCGCGGAAGACGCCGTGCGCACCTGCCGATTGGCACGCGAACTGCTGGGCGGCCACAAGCTGGTCAAGCTGGAAGTATTGGCCGATCAACTGACTCTGTTCCCGGATGTCGCCGAAACCTATGTCGCGGCGGAACTCTTGGTCAAGGACGGTTTCGACGTGATGGTTTATACCAACGACGATCCGATCGCCGCCAAACGCCTGGAAGAAATCGGCTGCGTCGCGGTGATGCCGCTGGCTGCTCCCATCGGTTCCGGTTTGGGCATACGCAATCCCTACAATATTTTGACGATAGTCGAAAACGCCAAGGTGCCTATCCTGGTCGATGCCGGCGTCGGCACTGCATCCGATGCGGCGATTGCGATGGAATTAGGTTGCGACGGCGTGTTGATGAACACCGCGATCGCCGCGGCGAAAAATCCGGTACTGATGGCTTCTGCGATGAAGAAAGGCATAGAAGCCGGTCGCGAAGCGTATCTGGCCGGACGCATGCCGCGCAAGCGCTTTGCGTCGGCGTCGTCGCCTATAGACGGGTTGTTTTTGTAAACGGTTTCGGTTTTATCAATCAGATTGCCGATGGGAGGTTGTGATGAGATGGTCGGACGTGCTTAACGATCCAAGCTTGCGCAATTTGCCCTATAAAATCGAGCTTGATGAACACGGGAGAATACTGATGAGTCCGGCTTCTAATCGGCACGGTATTCAGCAAGCCAAGTTAGTGCGCTTGCTTGCGCAAATGTTGCATGATGGTGAGATTGCTACCGAATGTTCGATAGGCACTCATCTCGGCGTCAGAGTCGCCGATGTGGTCTGGATGTCGTCGGCATTTCTGGTTAAATACGGCGAACTAACTCCTTATCCGCAAGCGCCGGAACTCTGTATAGAAATTTTATCGCCGTCTAATAGTCCGAGAGAAATGGAAGAAAAAATCCGGCTCTATTTGGGTTATGGTGCGCATGAAGTATGGATCGTCGATGTGGAGGGGACTATTACTTTATACGGGCCCGAAGGCAAACGCGAGCAATCAGTCATCGCCGGAGTCGGCATTCCGGCGGGCTTGTAGGCGCAGCTCTCAAAAATTCGTGGAAAGTGCCATTTACGAAGCCATAGCCAGTTGGGAATATACGCAAAATAACTTCTCGAAACAGTAAGCATGGTGGAGGTTCGGTGACTCGCTCGACAGGACGCCGTGAATACGTCCATGTTGGCTTGGCGGCGGCTATCCCTGCCGCCGATACCTGCCAATCGAGTCACTGAACCCCCTTCCCGATTTTGAAGAAGTTACTTCATGCTCCTTCCTTAGCGCATCGTTTCCAGGCAGAATTTGGTAACCATAAAATCGGAAGTTAAAAAGTACGCGGAGTCGACATGAATCACGACGAAAACGATATTATCTGTCATTGCAGCTGTACTACCCGTCAGCAAATC
>JAQTYP010000318.1 GCA_028688235.1 Methylomonas sp. | reverse complement strand
ACGCTGACCGCCGAAGTCGCCAATATTAAGAGCGAAAGCGAAAAACTGCAGATGCAAAATGAGGCCTTGCTCAAGCAGCGCGATGAGATCGAAACCCGGGTCAAAGCGGAATTGCAATCGCAACTGGCCGGGGATGCCGAGCAACAGGCCAATGAAGCCGTCAGCCAACTGGCGCAGCAAGTCGACTATTTTAAAAGCCGGCTGGATCAACTGAGCACTTCAGACAGTCAAACGCTGGCGGCGTCGGGTCATGATATTCCGATCGGTTTTGGCATAGGCGCTGACGACGGTTTGCAGGCTTTCGAATCCCCCTTGACCTGGATCGAACCCTTGGGCACGCAACGCGATGACAAAGGCCAGCCAATTTTTAACAGCGTGGCAAACGGCGCCGAGAGTTTATTGCACGGTGGCCAACAAGTTGCAGGCACCACCGAAGCCTATCTCACGGAATCCGCCAGTGCCTTAACCGAAGCGGATCGCCCGGTCTATACCGTACCGCGCAATGCCACGTTGATCGGCGCCACCGGCATGACCGCCTTGATCGGCAGAATCCCCATTAAAGGCACGATCGAAGATCCGTTTCCGTTTAAAGTGATTGTCGGCCGCGATAACTTGGCCGCCAACGGCATCGAAATGCCCGGCTTGGACGGCATCGTTTTCAGCGGCAAAGCGGCTGGCGACTGGACCTTATCGTGCGTGCGCGGCGAAGTATTGTCGGCGACTTATGTCTTTGCCGACGGCACCATACGTACTATGTCCTCTGACGACAATAGCCTGAGCCGGGATAAACAATCCTCCGGCGCAGGGACTAATAATGCATCGCGTACCTTGGGCTGGATTTCCGATCGGCGCGGAATTCCGTGCGTGACCGGCACCCGCATCAGCAATGCCGCCAGCTATTTATCCGGACGTATACTGGCCTCGGCCGCCGAAGCCGCCGCCGGCGCTTTCAGTCAAAGTCAGGTGACTAACAGCGTTTCCGCAGCACAGGGTGTGGCGACGTCGGTGATCACCGGCGATGCGGCGCAGTATGCCGGCGGCAAAGCTTTGGCCGGCGGAGCTACGGAAATCGGCGAGTATTTACGCGAGCGCGCCGCGCAATCATTTGATGTGGTGTATGTCGATACCGGTTCGGAACTGGCGATTCATATCGATGTGGCCTTGCCGATCGATTATGAACCCAACGGCCGCAAAACCCAGTATGACTTGGCCGAAAACGAGGTGGACGATGACCTGGACTAAGGGTTTTTCAGTTGGTTTGTTGGCCGTGAGTATGACTGGTTTACTCAGTGGCTGCGCCACCGGCGACAAAGAAAGCATCCTGCCGCAGGACGGGCCGACCATGAAAGAAGTGTATCAACGGCATTCTTCCAAACCTTCGGGCAAGGCCTCTGAGTCCGTGCTTTCGGCTTCGATCAAGCCATACCGTCTTGAAAGTGCATTAGCTCAACCAAAGGAACAAACACCCAGTTCAACGCCCTATACCCAGTCGGCCAATCAATCGCTCCAAGAGCAGTTTCCCCGCCTAAAAAATCCCACGCTAATAATGTATGTGTTTCCGCATCTCAGTCGCGATGGACAGACACCGGTACCGGGCTATGCCACCGGCTTCAGTTTTTACGAGACGATCGAGTTCGCCTTGCCGGGCGAAGCGGAGGCGGGTTACTGATGGCTTGGTTTCGACCGTTACTAACCCGGCAACCGGATCATTCGGCACACCATCAACGCCGGGCTACCGACAAACCGCCCACCGAACAGCGCGTCCGCCAAGCCTACGAGCGGCCGACCTCGTTTACCAATTTGCTGCCTTGGTTGGAATACCTGCCGGCTGCCCAATGTTTTTTGCTCGATGACGGTTACAGTGTAGGCGCGCTGTTTCGTATTCACACCGTCGGAACGGATGCCCGCAACGAGGTGTTTTTAACTGATCTGCGCGACAAACTGCAAACGGCATTGATTTCGTTACCCGAAGAACTGGAGAATCCCTGGATCCTGCAGTTGTTCGTGCAGGATGAACCTCACCTGACCGATCTGGTCGACGAGATTCGCCGCTATGCCCAGCCGCGTGCCCGCCGTAGCCGGTTCAGCGAAAGCTACTTTAACGTGTTGGAACAGCATCTGGCCGCTATCTCTCGCAGCGGCGGCTTGTTTGACGATCAATTAGTCACCGGTGGCCCGTGGCGTGGTCAAAGGCGCATAGTTAGAGCAACCTTATATCGGCGGCGAAAAGCCGGTCAGCCCGCGTATGCTGATTATCACATCTCGCCGGCGGATGAGCTCAACGATGTGGCGGATAAATTGACGACGGCGTTATTGACTACCGGTATCAAGTCCAGCCGCTGCACCGGGCAGGATCTCTATGACTGGCTGTTTCGCTGGTTCAACCCCAGACCCGTGATCACAGACGGCGACACGGAAGCCCTGTTGAAACGGGCGCCTTATCCCGGGGATAACGATATGCCGTTCGGGCATGACTTTGCCGAGCGCTTGATGTTGGGTATGCCGCATTCCGATGCCAATCATGGGTTGTGGTGGTTTGACGGCCTACCGCATAAAGTCATCACAGTGCAGGCGCTTCGCAATATCCCGCCAATCGGCTTATTCGGCGCCGAACGCCAGGTCGGGGAACATCGCTTTGCCCTGTTCGACCGGATGCCGGAACACACCGTGTTGAGCATGACCATCACCGTCAAAGCCCAGGATGCGGTGCGTAACCATTTGGCACAAGTCCAGCGCGGCGCGGTGGGCGATTACCCGGAAGCCAAACTGGCGGCGCGGGATGCCGATAAGGCGCAGATGGAAATCGCCCGCCACAATAAATTGTTTCCGGTGCAACTGGCTTTTTATGTCCGAGGCGATACCGAAGCGGCCTTGCACCAACACATCAACCAGGTGCATTCCTTGTTGTTGGCCAATGGCCTGCAACCGATCCGGGAAGCCGACGATGTGCTGGCGTTGGACAGTTATCTACGCAACCTGCCCATGGCTTACTGTGCCGAGCATGATCAACGCGCTGCCCGGCGCTCCAGGTTGATGTTTTCCAAACATGCTGCCAATCTGGCGCCGGTTTATGGCCGCAGTACCGGCACCGGCCATCCGGGTTTTGTGTTTTTCAATCGCGGCGCCGAACCATTAGTGTTCGATCCTTTGCACAGCGAGGACCGCAAAAAGAACGGCCATGCCTTGATCATCGGTCCCACCGGGGCCGGTAAGTCGGCAACTTTGGTGTATTTGATTTTACAGATGATGGCCATTTATCGGCCGCGGATTTTTATCATCGAGGCCGGTAATTCCTTTGGATTGTTGGGGCAATATCTGCAAGCGCACGGCGTCAGTCTGAATCAAGTGACCCTGGCGCCGAATGTCGATGTCAGTTTGCCGCCGTTCAGTGAGGCCTTAAAGTTGCTTGATCAGCGGTCACAAACCGTTGGCAGTTCAGCTCATAATGAAAATACTGACTGGCTGGCCGATGAACTGGACAACGAAACCGTCGATGGCGACGAACAGGACGTCGACAGCGAGGCAGGGGACGACCCGGATAGCGAAGATACCGCGCGTGATTTGCTGGGGGAAATGGAAATCGCCAGCCGCATCATGATTACCGGCGGCGATTCGCGCGAGGATGAGCGCATGACCCGGGCCGATCGCTTGCTGATACGCAATGCCATTTTACGGGCGGCGAAAACGGTGTTCGAGGCCGGCCGTGGCCAGGTGTTAACGCAAGATGTCGCCCAAGCCTTGCGCGATTTGCCGGGGTTATCTGCTCAGCGCCAGGAACGGGCGGTGGAAATGGCCGACGGCATGAGTTTGTTTTGTCACGGTTTGGCCGGGCATTTCTTTAACCGGCCCGGCAGCCGCTGGCCGGCGGTCGATGTGACCATCGTCGATATGGGAATTTTGGCTCGGGAAGGCTACGAAGACCAATTGACGGTGGCTTATATCGGCCTGATGAATCATATCCACGATTGTGTGGAACGCCATCAAAACGATGCCCGACCGACGCTGGTGATCACCGATGAAGGCCATATCATCACGACGAACCCGTTGTTATCGCCCTATGTCATCAAGATCGTCAAAATGTGGCGCAAACTCGGCGCCTGGTTCTGGATCGCTACCCAGAACCTGGACGATTTTCCGCAGGCCAGTAAACGCATGCTGAATATGTTGGAATGGTGGCTGTGTCTGGTGATGCCCAAGGAAGAGGTGGAACAGATTAGTCGCTTCAAGGACTTGAGCGCCGAACAAAAGGCGATGTTGCTGGCGACGCGCAAATCGCCCAAACAGTATACCGAAGGGGTGGTACTGACCGATGAACTGGCCTTGCTGTTTAGAAACGTGCCGCCGCCGTTGGCCCTGGCTCTGGCCATGACCGAGAAGGACGAAAAAGCGCGCCGGCACCAGATCATGCAGGAACGCGGCTGCACCGAACTGGAAGCGGTGAGTGTGGTGGCTGAAGAACTCAGCCGGATGCGTGGATGACCATCATGCACGGCTCAATATACTCAATTTCAAAGATCGGTAGAGGCCTAAGCTTGGGAC
>JAQTYP010000317.1 GCA_028688235.1 Methylomonas sp. | reverse complement strand
TAAGCGGCGGCGAAGCCCGGGCCGAATTTGTCGTGCAGATCGGGCACATCGACCGGTGAAAACAATGTCCACTGGCCATTTTCCTCCACCCGTTGCATGAACAGGTCGGACACCCAGGCGGCGGTATTCATGTCATGGCAGCGGCGGCGCTCGTCGCCGGTGTTCTTGCGCAAATCCAGAAATTCCTCGAAATCCAGATGCCAGTTTTCCAGATAGGCGCAGACCGCGCCCTTGCGTTTGCCACCCTGGTTGACCGCGACGGCGGTATCGTTGACCACCTTTAAAAACGGAATTACGCCCTGACTGTGGCCGTTGGTGCCATTGATCCGGCTGCCCAATGCCCGCACCGGCGTCCAGTCGTTGCCCAGGCCGCCGGCGTATTTTTGCAACAAGGCATTTTCCTTGATGCCCTGGTAAATGCCGTCCAGATCGTCGGATACCGTCGTAAGATAGCACGACGACAATTGCGGATGGCGGGTGCCGCTATTGAACAAGGTCGGCGTCGAACACATGAAGTCGAAGCTGGACAGCAGCCGGTAAAACTCGATGGCGCGTGCTTCGCGGTCGATTTCGTTCAAGGCCAACCCCATCGCCACCCGCATGAAAAAGCACTGCGGCAATTCGATACGACGGCTGTCGATGTGCAGAAAATAACGGTCGTACAGGGTTTGCAGGCCCAGATAATCGAATTGCAGATCGCGTTCGGCCAGCAAGGCCTGACCGAGACGAGGTAAGTCGAAATCCTTCAGGCGCGAGTCGAGTAATTCGGCGGCGATTCCGGCGGCGATAAATTGGCAAAAACTTTCGGCATAGCGTTCGGCCATCGCGGCCTGATTCACGGCCAGCCCCAGTACTTCCAGACGCAAATGACTCAGCAGCAAACGGGCCGCGACCTTGGCATAGTCGGGTTCGCGTTCGATCAAGGTGCGCGCCGCCAGCACCAAGGCCTGGCGCACCGCAGTCAGCGGAATGCCGTCGTAGAGATTTTGCCGGGTTTGCGTCCAGACCAGTTCGGCATCGACATCGGTCAAGCCGGCGCAGGCCTCGCGACACACATCCAGCAGCGCCAAGCTTTCCAGCGGCTGACATTGCCCTTCGACCTCGACCTGTAGCGAGGGGACAATGTCTGCCGCTGATGTTTCGGCCGCGCGCTGTTCGGCGTGTTTTTCGCGGTACAGCACATAGGCGCGGGCGACATCGTGGGCGCCGGAGCGCATCAAGGCCAGCTCGACCTGATCCTGGATGTCTTCGATATACACCGTACCACCGCCTGGCAGGCAGCGCGTCAATGCCTCGACCACGCTAGCAGTCAGTTGCGCCACCTGGTCGCGAATCCGGGATGAATTGACACCGTGTTGGCCTTCGACAGCCAGAAAGGCTTTGGTGATGGCAATGGCGATCTTTTCCGGCTGAAACGCCACCACCGAACGATTACGGCGGATCACTTCCAGGCCGCTGTATGCCTGCGGCAACGGATAATCGGTAGTTGTAAGAACGCCTGATTCGGTAATGCCGGGACGTAGGTTGGATGGACTGCTGGCTGCGGTAGCTTGCATGCGATACTCCACGCGATTAATGACGGGGAGTGGCGAAAGAGGAAGGGAAAGCCGGGAACCGGAGTGCGATACGAAAACCGCCGGAAGCCAATGCGCTTGCCATCGTCTTCGGAGACACCCCGCTCCTGGTTGACTAAAAGGTTCGAGGGCAGGTCTCCTGGCTTTCGGGTCATCGTCTTGGTTCGCCTTCCCGGACTCGCGTCCAGTGGCATGCTTGAACAAAGACTCGCCGATTACAGTTGCGGGGGCCGCTCCGGCTTATCAGTAGTTAAAGATCGAACTCTTAGACCACCGACCGGATTCCCTTTTAATCCCCTTTTGGGGGAACCATCTCGGAGAGGGATTCTAGGCTGGCGGCATAGGGACGTCAAGCTCAAATTACTATATGTGCTGATTAAATTTTTAATTTATCACTATATGTAGTTATTGCTGTTTGATTGCCAACCCGGTACGGGCATGATGGATCAGCCATTGCAGGTATTCCAAACCCACATCCTCATGCCGACAGGCCAGATACATGGTTTTGGCAATCGGCAGGTCGGCGAAGCGCAAGCCGTTCAGACCGAGTTTGGCGGATTTGTCGGCCAGCAGCCATTCCGGCAGCAGGCAAACGCCGCGACCGGCGGCGGCCAGTTGCAGCATGATGTCGGTTTCCTCGACTTGGATATGCGCGGTGGGCTCGATACCTGCCGGTTGCAGCACCTTACGGAACATGTCGAGGCGGTCGCGGGCCACCGGGTAGGTCAACACGGTTTCGCCGCGCAGATCGTCGGGCACGATGAGCCCGCGACCGGCCAGCGGATGGCTGTCGGCGACGATCAACACCAACTCAAAATCGAATAATGGCTGGTAGCTGAGCAGGCCATTTTCGACCGGATCGGAGGTCAACACAGCGTCCAGCTTGTATTGGCGAATCGCCTCGAACGATTCAAAACGGTAGCGCGAGGTGACTTCGACCGTCAAATCCGGCCAGGCGCGCAAGTAAGGTTGCAGAATGTTACGAAACCATTCGTAGCAGGCATGACATTCGATACCGATGGTCAGTTTGCCTGTTTTGCCTTTGGCCAACTGGGCCAAGTGATTTTCCGCTGAATCGACGGTGGCAATCACCGATTCGGCCACCTCGGACAAATAGCGACCAGCCTGGCTCAACACCAGCGAACGACCCTGCTTGTACCACAGCGTCACGCCCAGTCGTTGCTCCAGGTTCTTGATTTGATGCGACAGCGCCGATTGGGTCAGATGCAGGGTTTCGGCGGCGGCGCTCAGGGTGCCGCGTTGTTTCAGTGCCAGCAAGATGCGCAAATGGATCAGCTCCATATCGATGAATTTCCTTCATTGCTTGATGAGAAATCGTCGATTATCGTCACCAATCGATCTGATTACAATGCCTTATGTCTAAAACATTCAACAAAAGGTATTTATTCATGACAAAAATTCATAACTTAGGCTTTCCGCGCATTGGCGCTAGGCGCGAGCTGAAGTTTGCTTTGGAATCGTATTGGCAAGGCCAGTCCTCGCGCGACGAACTGAAGGCGCTCGGCAAGCAGTTACGCCAGCGTCACTGGCAGGTGCAATCCGGGCTGGATAGCGTACCGGTCGGCGACTTCGCCTTTTACGACCAGGTGCTGGACATGAGCTTTACCTTGGGCAACTTGCCCGAACGGGTGCGGGATTTTCACGGCGACGCGCTGGACAACTACTTCCGCGTCGCCCGTGGCCGTTCGGCGGATTCGGCAAACGACGCCGACGATTGCTGTGCAGGCGTGGCCGCCGGCGAAATGACCAAATGGTTCGATACCAATTACCATTACATCGTGCCCGAGTTCTCCGCCGCCACGGAATTCAAACTGGATGCGTCCCGCCTATTGGAACAACTGGCGGAAGCCAAGGCCCAGGGCGTCACCGCCAAGCCGGTACTCATCGGCCCGGTCACTTACTTATGGCTGGGCAAGGCCAAGGACGATTCAGACAAGCTGGCACTGTTGCCCAAACTGTTGCCGGTTTACGCGGAGTTGCTGGACACGCTGGCGGCGGAGGGTGTTGAATGGGTACAGATCGACGAACCGATTCTGGTCACCGAACTCGATGCCGTTTGGCAAAATGCCTTCGTTACGACGTATCGGCAATTGGCTGATTGCCCGGTTAAACTTTTATTGGCGACCTATTTCGGTCAACTGGCGGAAAACCGCAGTCTCGCCGCCAATTTACCGGTGGCCGGTTTGCATGTCGATGCCATCAACGGCCGCGATGACGTCGAGCCGCTGATCGATCAGTTGCCTGCAGACAAGGTTTTATCGCTGGGGGTGATCAATGGCCGTAACATCTGGAAAACCGACCTCAACGCCGTGCTGGATTGGCTGGAACCTTTAGCGCAACAACTGGGCGAACGCCTGTGGCTGGCACCGTCGTGCTCGCTGCTGCATGTGCCGGTCGATCTGGACAGCGAGCAGAAACTCGACGCCGAAATCAAATCCTGGCTGGCCTTTGCCAAGCAGAAGCTCGAAGAACTGCGCCAGTTGAGCACCGCACTGAACCAAGGGCGCGCGGCGGTCAAAGCCGAACTGGACGCCAACCGTGCTGCCATCGAAGCGCGCCGTCTTTCGGCGCGGGTCAACAATCCGGCGATCAAGGCGGCGTTGGCCGGTATCACCCCGCAACTGGCCCGGCGCAGCAGTCCCTATGCTGAACGCGTCCTCAAGCAGGCCGCATTACTGAAACTGCCCAAATTTCCCACCACCACCATCGGCTCGTTTCCGCAGACTTCGGAAATTCGCCTGGCACGCAGCCAATTCAAGTCCGGCAAACTGGACGAAGCCGACTATAAAGCGGCCATGCGCGCCGAAATCGCCCGTTGCGTGCGCGAGCAGGAGGCGCTCGGTTTGGACGTGTTGGTACATGGCGAAGCCGAGCGTAACGACATGGTGGAATACTTCGGCGAGCAGTTGGCCGGTTACGCCTTCAGCCAAGCCGGCTGGGTGCAATCCTACGGTTCGCGCTG
>JAQTYP010000316.1 GCA_028688235.1 Methylomonas sp. | reverse complement strand
GCGCTTCATGCCTCCCATCATTCCGACAAAACCAACCCCAAACATCCAGACTGCGGCAGGCAAAGGGACGACTTGAACTTGGCTATTGACATAATTGACGTTAAGCCCGGTTTCACCATTGATGAATCCAATATCGTAAGAATCATTACCTAACGCGAGCGCGGTTACATCTCCTGGATGTCCCAAAACATTAAAGGTGAATGACGCCAGCCCAAAATTAGCACCCGCGTTGACGCCATTTGTCGTGATGCCCATAAAAGCGTAATCAATCAAACCTGAAGACACTTGCGCTTCACTGATATAAGAAGCATTCCAAGGCGGATTAGCCACTGTGCTGGAAACATAGCTCAGCACACTGGGATCCCAACTCAATGAAAAGGCCGCCCCATCCGGTGCAACCGTGAAATCCTGACCAATGACATCGACAGTCAATACACCGCCATTGACAACGCTGATATTGTCACCCTGCGCAATCTTAACCACACCAGTCAGTTCTGCCGTAGCCGGCGCAATGCCCGCAATCAATAAACTGATGCCGCCAACCAATGAGATCAAGATTTTTCGTGTTTTATTCATGACTAAATACTCCTAATTAATAATATTTTGCTGTTATATCGAATGTTTAAAATCCAATTAGGCTTGAGCCACTAGGCCCAAGCCATTTACGCCTTAGGGATGCAATCCGGATGGACCAGGTGCTTTGCCTAAATAGCTTTTCAGAATGTTCAAATCCACCGGATCAACCACGCCGTTACCATTGAGGTCGTGATTCGAAGACACTTGCCCCAGCTTGGCTTTCAGCGTATTTAAATCCACAGGATCGACCACCTTGTTCTGATTGAAATCCGCATCGCAAATGTTGCCGTAGCCATCCGCATCGGTATCGCGCTGATTGGCGTTGGCGACCAGGGTGCAGTTATCCAGATTATCCGCCACGCCGTCGCCGTCGGTATCCGGCGGCGGTGGGGCAACAACCGAGCCGGCGAATTCGGCACTGGCGATCACACTGGATTTTTGCGTCGAGGCATCGAACATGGTTTTGAAATCCACCACTTCCGGCGTAACCGTATCGCTGAATAAATCCTCGGCAAAGGCGCGCGACAGGGTTTGGTAAACCAGCTCCGCTTTGACCGAGTAATTACCCACCGGCAAGCCGCCGATTTGGTAACTGATCTGATCGCTACCGCCGATGAAGTTGCTGTCGGACAAGGCAGAACCCACGACACGCACATCGGCGGGCGCATTGGCTTTATTGAAGCCGGGCGGCAAAATGCGATTGTCCTTCAGATATTCCTTGCCGCGCAGCAAGGTGTAAGTCACTTCGCCTTCATTGTTACCCATGACGGCTTCGTAGACTTGCACCTGGTCTTCCGCGGTAATCAGGTCGTAATGCGGTTCGAAGGTGTTGCCGTTGTCGTCGGCATCGACGCCTAGGATGCTGCCGTCGGCATTGACTTTGCCTGATTCCCAAACGATTTGATTTTGCGCATCGGTTACAGTGACATGCAAGCTTGCCCGCCGCGACGGGTAAGCGGTCGGCAGTTTATGGCCGGTGGTGCTGTTGATTTGCAAGGTGAAGTCCAGCGCATTCGGGGTAGAGCGTTGCTCAGCCACCGTTACCGTCGCCGCGCTTTTCAGCATCGCGTCGGTCTTGGTCAGGGTTTCGGCAAAATTGTTCGACAACACGCCGAGCTGGTTTTTGTTGTTGCTGAGAATATCCAGCATCAACTTGTTGGCGCCGACCAAGTCGTGAATCGCAAAATTGTTACGCAAACCGGACATGCCCATGGTGGAGATTTTCACGCCATCGGTGCGGCTCATGTGGCAGGTTTGACAGCTTTTTTGACTGACATAACTGCTTTGTTCCCATTCCATATACGGCGTTTGTTCGGGAAACTCGCTTTCCGGCGTAGTACTCAAGAGGGTGCCGTTCTGATCGACATACGGCGTTTTCAGGTTATGGCAGGACGCGCACAACTTGGAGTCCTTGGTCTGGGCGCCATAGGTCGGTGTATAACCGGTATGCATCATCATAGGCATCGTAAACAGCGCGGTATCGCCCGGCCCGCCGTAAGGACCGAAGATGGTTTTGCTGTCGTTGATGGCATAGTTGCCGGACATGGTTGCCAGGGTGCCCAGCGCCGGCGTGGCCGGAATCTGGTGACACAAGGTACAGCTCACACCGTCCATTGCCGCATCGTGTTTAGCATGGCCTACATCGAGTATGCCGCCATCGAAAATGGTTTGACTGGCAATGGTGTTATCTTTTTTGGCCTGGGCATTCGCCATCGGCGCATGACATTTAGTGCACTTGTCGTTGATGACGGTTTGCAGCTCGGGATGGCGGGCCATCTCGCTACGCACCTTGGCGCGCCAGAACGGATCGCGGCTGGAGTTGGCCATCATGGTCGACGACCAGTCGGTGATGATCGATACATCCTTGCCTTGATTATCGACGATGCCGTTGTGACACATCGCGCAATTTTGCGAGCCGGAAAAATGACTGGTGGTAAATGTTGGATTACCAGGATCGGCCGGAGTGCCGACGAACGGATTGACCGGCACGCTGGGGGCTGTGCCTTCCTCGACGATTACCGCATCGATGTCGTAGGTCTTGTAATCGGGCGTCGGCGAGCTATTGAAAAATCTGAGCTCCGCCGCCGCATTGCTGGTACTGGCGGTGAAGGTATAGCTCAGGAGTTGAAAGCCGCCTGTCACGTCGGCAAAGCTGGTGTTGAAACCGGCCACGGACACTTCCAGCGGCGTGTATCCTGCCGTCGTGCCTTTGCGAGCCTGGAACGACAAGGTGTAGGTTACGCCGGCCGTGACCGCAAACGTGGTTTTGATGCCCGAGCCCTGGTTGATCGCCATGGCGTAATTGCCTTCGGCTACCCGGCTGATGTAACTGCCCCCGGAACGATTTTTGTTCATCAAATAGGGTCTTTCGCCGACTCCATCGTCTATCGCCGTCCAGCCGGCGACGCTGGTGGCGTTGTTGGACAGAAATTGGTAGGTGGTCACCGTACCGGGACTTTCGAAGCCGCCGTTGCTCAGCAAATTGGCGGCCGCCACCGGCGCCAGCGGCATGGCCGCCGCTAGCATCAGCATGAGGGTTTTTAGCGTTTTCATGAATTGTCTCGCGTCAAATAAGACAGCAGCGTCAATGCTGTTATTCGGGTTATGGACGCCGGCTGCGTTTATTGCAAATCAGGCTTGGGCAAGGCTCCAAGCCTGAGTTCGTGGCAACCTAGGCTGATTTACGACGATTCACGCCGAGCAAACCCGCTAGCGCGCTGCCGAACAACCAAACCGCGCCCGGTACCGGGACGGCGGTGACGTTACCGACCAGATTCAAGGTCAGTTGATGGTTTTGACGAGTGCTGCTGGCACCCAAATCCGCATCCGACAGGTTCAGCAGGTACTGCGCGCTGAAGGCGCCGGTGTTGCTGGTCAACAGGTTGGCTATGAAGGACAGACTTTCGCCTTGCGCCAGATCGGCGAAAGCGGACAAACCTGTTTCGAACGCACCCGTGTCGCCGCTACCGACAACGCTATCCAAATCCAGGCCGATGCGGTCGGCATTGGCCAGATTGAATAATCCGAAATTCAATGAAGCGATACTGTTTTGGGCGACCGTGCCGAAATCCAGGGTCAGAGTGTTGCTCTCGGAACCGCCGTCGAAAGAAGCTAGGGCATGCAGCAAGTAGCCGTAGTTGGCTTGCAAGGTACCGGACCACTCGACGCTATAAGTGGTTGATGAGCCGGCGCCAGCTTGACCCATAACGCTCGAAAGCGTCGTCGTCGCGGACAGAGTAGGCAAGCTCAATGACGCATTAACCGCGCCGTTTCCGCCGTAAGCATCGAGATTTTGCTGGTCGGCGGCGGCCGTGGTATTGGTTGCAACGGTTGCCGCGGTATTGGGACCCCAGCTGCAGTTGATCGGGCCGGTTGGGCCCATGGCCAAACTGCAACCCGTGCCGGTTTGAGTCAAATTGGGTGCGAAACTTGCATTGACGCCAGCCGCGGATAACAAGGCGCTGCTGGTGCCGCTGCCGCTGGCGGTTCTTCCGGGACCGTTATTTTTGTTACCGATGCCGTCGATAACCTGGATACGATTTGAATTGAGCTGCAAATCGACGCCGGTCAAGACCCCGGTGTTAGCATCGAATTGGCCCAAGGCAACATTCGCAATCGTTGCGCCGTTGTTGCTATTGCTTGCGGACTTAACGCCAGAACCGGTTGCCGTAACGGATGCCGAACCGCTGAAATCGATGGGGCCGCTGGTTGCAGTCAAGGAGGCTTGTGAGGTGGCGCTTACGGCCAGCAAGGCGGCGATGGCTGTTAATTGTAAATTCATGCTCATGATATGGATTCCGTGGATAATGTTGGGCAAGATGCGCGATATGCGGCATATGCCGCACTCCTATCACATGGAGGCAATCCGGCCGTCTTGTACGCAAGACCCGTGACTTTCCGCGCCCGCCTCACGGCGGGTTGGGCAATGAATGCGCATGGATTTGTCCGGCCCCGATTCGTCGGTGCCTGCCATCCGGCATTCTTAACAA
>JAQTYP010000009.1:13665-19730 GCA_028688235.1 Methylomonas sp. | reverse complement strand
CAATGCTTATTCGGTCTTTGCTGGAAAGGCTACATAGAATAAAATTTCAACAGCAGCCTTTCCATGTTTCTTGTTAACGCCATGCGCCCGAAGGGCGCTTACTTTGCTCAGGGCGAACGGTTAAGCCCCCCTCTGTGTCCCGTTTTAAACGAGAAGCCATTTTTTCAACTAATCAGGCCAGCGTTCTCTTTTACCCCAAGTCCCATGAGAATCTGTAATGCCCACCGTTGAGTTAGTCAGCCTCGCTGCCGCCATTGTGTTGTTGATCAGTATTTTCTCCAACAAGCTGGCCAATAAAGTCGGCATCCCCTCCTTACTGTTTTTTCTGCTGACCGGCTGGCTGATTGGCGAATTCGGCGGGTTCGAGCTACGCGATCCGGGAGTCGCCAAATTCATCGGCGATTTCGCGCTGATTTTCATCTTGTTTGCCGGCGGACTGGATTCGCATTGGTCCAATATTCGTCCGGTGCTATGGCAGGGTTTATGCCTCTCCACCCTGGGCGTTTTCATCACCATGCTGCTGCTGGGCAGTTTCGCCTGGTTTGTGCTGGGTTCGTTCAGCTCGTTTTCGATAGGCGTACATGGCATCACTTTTGCCGAAGGCTTGCTGCTGGCGGCCATCGTCTCCTCGACCGACGCGGCGGCGGTATTTTCGGTTTTGCGCAGCAGTCAGATCGCCCTGACAGGCAGGCTGCAACCCTTGCTGGAATTGGAGTCAAGTAGCAACGACCCGATGGCGGTATTGTTGACGACCACCTTGCTCGGTTATATAGGTGGTGGCCATGCGTCTTTTCTGGAAGGCGGCACGTATTTGATTCTGCAACTGGCGATAGGCGTGGGTATCGGCTTTGGCGCCGGGCGTTTCATGGTCTGGCTGCTGAATCATCTAGGGCTGAGTTCCGCGGGGCTTTACGCCATAGCATCCATCGCACTGGTGTTGCTCAGTTATAGTGCGGCCACATTATCGAAAGGAAACGGTTTTTTAGCGGTTTACGTAGCCGGCATCGTGGCCGGTAATCGGGAAATCGTTCATCAGCATTACATCAATGCTTTTCACGACAGCTTTGCCTGGCTGATGCAGATCATCATGTTTTTGACCTTGGGCATGCTTTCGGTGCCTTATCGCGCCGAGCTGTCTTCGCTAACCAGTGTTGCCGTGGTCATCAGCCTGTTCCTGATGTTCGTAGCCCGCCCGCTCAGTGTATTCATCAGCCTGTGCTGGGTAAAGATAGGTTTCAAGGAAAAGCTATTGGTGTCGTGGGTTGGACTGCGTGGCTCCGTGCCTATCGTACTGGCCACTTTTCCGCTGGCGGTCGGCCTGCATGAGGCCGGAGAAATTTTCGTGCTGGTAAGTTTTATCGTCGTGATGTCGGTATTGATTCAGGGCTTTTCCCTTGCGCCCCTAGCCCGCAGGCTGGGGCTAGCGCAAAAGAAATAAAGAATTTCCCCTTCAACCTAAATAAATCAGTTGAGTATTCCATTTCCGTTCGCCCTGAGCAAAGTAAGCCCCCTTCGGAAGCATGGCGTTACCATGAAACAGCCGCTGTTTGAGGCAAATTTTTGCAATTTTCAAATTTCACAAGTCATTGATTTTAAATATACAAAAAAGCTGTTTCTTGAGAGCCCAGTCGAAGGGGGAGCGGAAATGGAATACTCACCCAATGGGTGAGCATACGGAATCCGTTCATACTTCGACTAAGCTCAGCACGAACCTGTTGCCTCGTCATCGACGAACAAGCGGCCTATCCTCCGGCATTTTTTTCGACGAGCTTGTCGATGATAGGCGCGATCGAGCCGGCACTGTCGATATCGTATTTGAAATTGCTGCGGTAGGTATTCACCAGACTGACGCCGTCGATCAGAATGTCGTAAACCTCCCATTGGCCCTTCGCGGCAAGCATTCTGTAATCCACATCGACATGCTGCCGCCCCGGCTGTTTGACTCGGGTCTTGACCAGAATCTTATCGCCACTGTTTTTTTCTATGGCCGGTAGAAATTCGACATCCCAGTCATTCATTTCGACAAACACCCTGGAATACGTCCGCAGCAACAATAGTTTGAATTCCTTTTTGAACGTCGCCCTTTCCGGTTGCGACGCGGTCTTCCAATATTTGCCGAGCACCAAAGCCGACAGCAAATCGAAATTGATGTGTGGGTCGATAACCGATTCGACGAAATTCACGACCTTATCGAAATTTTTAACGAATTCCCTATCCTGCATCCGCGATCTGATCTGGTTCGACGCATTTTCTATGATGGCTTGCGGCTGTTCCGCCGCTTGAGCCCGAGCAATGGCAATAAGATTGAATAGACAGGCGATCACCAACATGAACGTCAGCGCTCGAACGCTGAAAATAGTCAAGCGGACCGGAGAAAAATCGGCGTTCACCGAACGCCCGTTGCATGACGGATTGCTCGACTCGAAGACATTTTGCATCCCCTAACCCTCCTAAACCTAAGAATCACCAGACATCGGCTATCGCCGATTGTACGCGTCTCCTGGAAAGAAAAGGGGCCTAAAGGCCCCTTTTTTGTTACCGCCGGATCAGTTGAATGAACTGCCGGGAGTACCGGGTAATCTGGGCATCTCCTGTTTTGGAAACTCGCCGGTCAAGGCGTTCAGGAAGGCCACGATGTCGGCGGTATCGTCATCGGACAAGTCCTTGTTCAATTGCAGTTTAGCCATGATTTTAACGGCTTTATCCAAGGTACCGACCGAACCGTTATGGAAATACGGCGCAGTCAAAGCGATGTTGCGCAAGGTCGGAACCTTGAACAAATGCTCGTCGCTTTCTTTTTTGGTGACTTCCGCCAAACCCTTATCCTTGCCGAAATGGTATTGGGCTTCGAAATAACCGCTAGGATGGGCCGGGAATTTTTGGAAGGTGCCGGGGCCATTGAACGCAGGGCCACTATGGCAGCTGGTGCATCCCAATTCCACGGCTGTGTTCATGCCGCGGATTTGTTGGTCTGTCATCGCGTCTTTATCGCCTTGGACATATTTGTCGAAAGCGCTGTTGGGCGTGATCAAGGTTCTTTCGTAGGCGGCGATCGCCTTGGTCGCATTTTCCTTGGTGATGGCTTCATGTTCGCTACCGAAAGCCAACTCGAAGGCTCTACGATAACCTTTGATGGTTTTCAACCGTGCCACCACGTCATCCCAACTCTTCATGCCCATTTCGATTGGGTTGGTAACAGGGCCCGCGGCTTGTTCTTCCAGGCTGGCAGCCCGACCATCCCAGAACTGAACTTTATTGAATGCGGCGTTCCAGACGGTAGGCGCGCTACGCCCGCCGGTTTGACCGTTCACCCCCATGGAATTGGGGCGGTTGTCTTCCCCGCCCAGCATCGTGTTATGGCAGGACGCGCACGCTACGGTACCGGTCGAAGACAAACGCGGATCGTGATACAGCATTTGGCCCAATTCCACTTTTTCCGGGGTAGTCGGGTTGTCTGCCGGTGCCGGCGCAGTAGTGGGCAGGGATTCGGCCGCCATTACAGAGAGCGGACCGGTCAACGCTATCGCGGAAACCAGTAGTCGAAGTTTTAACATGTCATCCTCCAGAGTTATTATTGTTAGTAACAAGCCCGAATTGTAAGGTAAAGCACACAGGCAGGTAAATTTTATTGCATCAGGAACTATTTCAATTTTTCGACATCGACCAATCGCATCGTCTCGGATGCAATCATAAATAACACAAGCAATTTCGGCGTTTTTAGCCGAGGAGTTTGCGAAAGGGCTTTTGAAACTCGCTGGCTGTCCGTCGAAAACCTATCGATCAATCCAGGGGGACTTATGAAAAAGTTAGCATTGTTGAGCGGCAGCGTATTATTGTTAACCGCAAGCGCCGTCTTCGCCGAACCACACGCCGACGAGGCCTTAAAGCATGCCAAAGAGGCCGTTGAACACGGCAAGGCCGGACATTCGGTGATACTGGTGGAACATGCCGAGACCGCGCTCGAACACGCCCAAAAAGCCATGGGAGCCGCAACCGGCGATGCCAAACACCACATGCACGAAGCGGTGGAATCCTTAAAACAGGGCATAGACCACGGTAAACTGGAACATGCCGAGATGGCTACCCACGCCGTCGAAGATGCCATTACCCACCTCGAAGCAGGCGATAAAAAATAAACAAACCGACATCCGGTCGCGCAGCCAAAGTATCCGGCATGCGCGACCGGTCAGACCCGAGACGGCTTAATCGTTAGAACGACTTTGCCATGCGTAGCCTGCGATATAGACATAACAGACTAACGGCGTCATCAAGGCCATTTGCAGCCCCAAGCGATCAGCCAGCGTACCTTGCAGAACCGGCACAATGGCACCGCCGACTATCGCGGCGCACAAAATTCCCGAACCTTGCCCCGTATGCCTTCCCAATCCTGCCAAAGCCAACGAAAAAATCGTCGGAAACATGATCGAGTTGCATAAACCCACCGATAGTAAACTCCACATCGCCAAGCCACCACTACCCAGGATGGCCGTCGACACCAACCCCCCGGCGATGACGGCATGCCACATTAACACCCAAGCCGGATCGAATTTGCGCATCACCCAGGCTCCGGCAAAACGCCCAACCATCGCCCCACCCCAATAAAACGAAACATACTTGCCGGCCTCCTGTTCCGGGAGCCCTGCGATATTAGGCGCGCCAAGAAAATTGACCATGAAACTGCCGATCGAAACTTCGCCGCCGACATACAAAAAAATCGCCAAAGCCCCCAACACCAGCTGCGGATAGCGCCAAGCGTTGCCTCTGTCTTCGCAACTTGCCGCCTCTAGCGATTCGGTCTGCGCCTGAATATCCGGCAACTTCAACACGGCAAAAACCGCCGCCATCAAAAACAGCACGGCGGCCAAAAACAGATAGGGATTTTGCACGGCCGCCGCCTGGGCGGATTGATAGACCGACAGTTCTTCGGCATTGAATCGCTCGAGCTCGTCGGCGCCGATGACCGCGGCGGACAGAATCAACACCGCGCCGAAATAAGGTGCTACCGTGGTTCCCAGTGAATTAAAAGCCTGGGTCAGCGTCAAGCGGCTGGAGGCGGTTTCCGGTACGCCCAATACCGTCACGTAGGGATTGGCGGCGACCTGCAACAAGGTGATTCCCGCCGCCAACACAAATAAAGCCGTCAGAAACAATGGATAAACCTGCAAGCCGGCCGCCGGATAAAACAACAAACACCCGCAGCCCGCTATCGTCAGGCCGGTCACGATGCCGCCTTTGTAACCGATACGTTCGACCAGATAGCCGCTTGGAACCGACACTACAAAATAGGCCGCGAAAAAACAGGACTGTATCAGCATGGCCTGTGCGTAATTCAGCGTGAACACGGCTTTTAAATGCGGAATCAAAATATCGTTCAGGCAAGTGATGAAACCCCAGATAAAAAACAACGAGGTCAATATCGCCAACGATCCCAGGCAGGACGGTCTTGCGGCGCGGTCTGATACGTTCATAAAGGTAATCGCCCTATTCATCCTATGGGTCATGGGAAAAGCCGCATCCCCCCGTTAAATGAAAGTTTACTCTGAAAGTAAAAAATCGGGCGGTGTACGGTTGCTTGTTGGACAGGCGTCGGCGGCAAGGATGCCGCCGTCGAGTCTACACGGACGTATTTACGACGTCCTGTCCGGCGAGCAACCGTGCCCGGCTGCGCTACTTTCATTTGCCTGGGTGTGATACAGCGTTACTGGTTCACGACATTGAACACGGCGCCCTGCTGGCCGACCATGACCTCGAATTCGCCGGCCTCGACGATGCGCTTCATGTCGGGACCTATGAAAGACATGTCCTGCGGCGTCAGCGTGAAACGCAAGGTTTCGCTGTGCCCCGGTTTCAGCTCGACCTTCCTGAACGCCTTCAGTTGTTTGACCGGTCGCGAAACCGATGCCGCCACATCGTTTAAATACACCAGCACGGTTTCCTTGCCGGCCCGTGCCCCGGTATTTTTAACGTCTACGCTAAGCTCGAGGTTTTCTCCCATGCGGATTTGCGATTTATGCAAACGCAAGCCGCTGGTTTCGAAGGTCGTATAACTCAAGCCGTGACCGAAG
>JAQTYP010000009.1:0-13655 GCA_028688235.1 Methylomonas sp. | reverse complement strand
GGGATACAGCGGACGATATTGATTGCCCTCGAAGGCCTCCATTGGCTTGTGATCGTAGGGCGTAACGTCGTTGGCCGCACGCGGATAGGAAATCGGCAATTTGCCGCTGGGATTGACGTCGCCGAATAAAATGTCGGCCATCGCCGCACCACCTTCCATACCCGGCAAAAAGCCCAACACCACGGCTTGGGCTTGGCCGGCGATCTCGGTGATGTTACGCGGCCGGCCGCCAAAGGTCACCAGAATCACAGGCTTGCCGATGGCGAAAATCGCCCGCGCCAGCTGGTATTGCACAGGCTCCAGATCCAGGCTATCGATATTGCCTTCCGTTTCCGCATAAGCGTTTTCACCCAATGCCAGCACCACCACATCGTGATTGCGCGCTTCCGTCACCGCCTGTTCGATATTGATCTCGTCGCCGAAATGTTGCCCACCGACATAGGTCACCTTGCCGCTGGTCTTTTTTTGTATCGCCTGCAATAGCGTCAATTTGTCCCGAGGATAAAGCTGCTCGGCAAAGCCTTGCCAGGTAATGGTCCAACCGCCGTTCATGACGCTGAGTAGATTCGCGGTAGGCCCCGTGACCAGTACGCTGGCCTGCTTGCTCAGCGGCAGGAGGTGATCGGCGTTTTTCGCCAGAATGATGGCTTCCTGGGCGGCCAGTCTATTGACGGCCTGAGCCTCTTGGCTGGCAAAATAGCCTTCGACCGGCAATGCAGGCTCCTTGCGCTCGAACAAACCTATCCTGAATTTAACCGTGAGTATGCGCGAGACCGCCTCGTCTATCCTGGTTATAGGCACGTCGCCGGATTTGACCAAATCCAGCAACAAATCGTAAAACGAAAAATCGAACGGCACCATGCTCATATCGACGCCGGCCATCACCGCCATTCTGACCGCTTCGCGCGGCGAGGCCGCCAGCTTGTCGCGGGTATACAAGCGCACGATATCCTGCCAGTCCGAAACGGTAAAGCCCTTAAAACCCAGCTCGCCGCGCAATATCTCGGTCAGATAATGATAATTGACATGCCCGGGGATACCGTCGACTTCGGCGGAATTGACCATCACCGTCGGCGCCCCGGCCGCTATGCCGGTTTCGAAACCCGGCAGAAACCATTCGCGCAACGCCCTCTCGCCTATCCAGGCCGGCGTGCGGTCCTTGCCGTTCAAGGGATAACTGTAACCGATGTAATGCTTCAAGCAAGTCGGCGCTTTGTCGGCCGCCGCCATATTGTCGCCTTGATGGCCTTGGATATAGGCGCTACCCATCGCAATCGAAAGATGCACGTCTTCGCCGTAAGTTTCCCATAGCCGGGGCCACAAGGGCTGGCGGCCGATGTCCATGACCGGCGAGAAATTCCAGTCCAGGCCGGAGGCCTTGACTTCGCGCGCGGTAATCTCGCCTTCCTTGAACGACAACTCGGTATTGAAGGTCGCGGCCATGCTGATTGCTTGCGGAAACAAGACGGCGTTTTGCGTGTAAGTCGCGCCGTGAATGGCGTCTATGCCGTAAATGACCGGGATTTTTAGCCGACTCCTGGCAGCCGTATCGCGCACGGCCTGAGTCATGAGACGCCATTTTTCGATGGCTTGAGCCTTATTGTTGGGCGTAGTCGGCGTATTCAGAATGGAGCCGACGTGATGATTCAAAATGGCGTCTTCCAGCTTGGCCTGATCGATAGGGTTTTCGGCATCCTCGCCATTGGCGACCGATATCGCCTTGAAGTCGATCTGCGTCATCTGCCCGACTTTTTCTTCGGGCGTCATCTGCGCCAACAAGGCCCGGACTTGGTTTTCTACGACCTCGTTTGTTTGTTGTGCACTCACGGCAGACTCCAATGCGGCAAATAGGCATAAGCTTAATAAGGATTTGGATATTTTCACGAAAGCATTTCTCGCGGTGTAAAAGACTATTTTATGACCATCATTATGACATGCCTCGAGGAAAGCCGAGCCCACAGTTTACCAAGCGTAATCCCGGCTTTCATGAGCGGTTTCCCTGCAACCCGCCGGTATGCAAAGCCACGATGCGTTGACCCGCTCGGAAATGACCTTTCTGCACCAAGTCGTACAAACCGTAGAACATCTTGCCGGTATAGATGGGCTCCAGCGCCACGGCGTGCCGGCTTTGGAATTGCCGGATGAAATCTAGCAAAGCCGGCGGCGTCTTGCCGAATCCTCCGAAGTGGTAATCCAGCAGAATTTGCCATTCCCGCCGCTCTACGGGAAGCCCCATCAATAATCGCTCCACGTCGTCGTTCAGAAAACCGCCCCCTTTCAGGGCGGCAAAACCTAAGGCATAGGTTTTCGCCGGCAGCACGGCGATCAGGCCGGCCAAGGTGGTTCCGGTACCACAGGCAACCGCCAGCACATCGTAATCGATATCGATTTCCCGCACGATTTCCGCGACGCCCTTTAACGCCAGCTCCGTCGCCCCGCCTTCCGGCAGCCAGTATTGGCCGGCTCGTAAATCCGGCAGACTGTCATGCGCCTTGTAGTTTCTCAGTTCACGATAGACGCTGCGGGACACGAAGCGCAGTTCCATATCCCAGGCCAGCAAATCCCGCAAAGTCGGATTCAACGTGCCGGGACGTTCACCGCGGACGTAGGCCATGGTTTTCAGACCCAAACATTTGCCGGCGTAGGCCAGGGCATGCAGGTGATTGGAATGAGCCCCACCCATGCTGACGACGGTGTCCGTGCCGATGCGTAAGGCCTCGTCAAGTATGGCTTTCAGCTTGCGCCACTTATTGCCGGATATGACGGGATGCAACAAATCGTCACGCTTGATCCAGCATTCGACGCCGTGATTGGAAAAAACCTCGTCCTGTAGCCGTTGCAGCGGCGACGGTGCCAACTGGGCCTGCAGCGCCTGCAATTTCGGGTGAAGCGCTCTCACAGGGCTTGCTTGATCGCCCAAGCCACGTCGGCGGCCTGCCTATTGGCCTTGACGTCGTGCACTCTAAACATTTGCACGCCGGCCATCACGCCCAAGGCCGTGGTCGCGGCCGTCGCGGTAACCAATTCGCTGGGCTCCGAGACATTGCAAATACTGCCCATGAAGCGTTTGCGGCTGGTACCCAGCAACACCGGATAACCGATTGCCACGAATCGGCTCAGATGGGCCAGCAAGTCGATATTGTCCTGCTTGCGCTTACCGAAACCTATACCCGGATCGATAGCCAGATTTTCCGGCTCGATGCCGGCCATCAAGGCCGCTTCTGTATACCGTTGTAACGCGACCGCCACTTCGGCAACCACATCGTCGTAATAGGGATGGTCCTGCATGGTTTTTGGCGTGCCCTGCATGTGCATCAGGATGATGGCCGCCTCGTTGGCCGCGACCATCGACAACATATCGGCATCACCCAGGCCGCCCGAAATGTCGTTGACGACGGCAGCGCCTGCCTGCAAGGCCGCTTCGGCGACTTTGCTCGAAGTCGTATCGATGCTGATCGTCATCGCCGGATAATTTTCGCGTATGGCTCGAATCACGGGAATCGTCCGCCGTATTTGTTCGTCCGCCGCCACGGGGTCGGCACCCGGCCGGGTGGACTCGCCGCCGACGTCCAGCATGTCCGCCCCGTCCGCTATCATGCATTCGGCTTGACGTAGCGCAGCAGCCACGTCGGCATACCGGCCGCCATCGGAAAAGCTATCGGGAGTGACGTTCAATATGCCCATGATGATAGGCGGGCCATTGCGATTAAACATGCTGCTTCCTTCTCGTTCGACGTGATAGTTTTTTTTCAGCCGCAAGCCAAGGGATTATCTTTCCGAGGGCAAAATCGGCTAAGCTAAGGCCGTCAATTTTATCGCAGGCGGAAAGACGATGGCAGAAAACGAACAGATACTGATCGGAACCGTGGTTGAAGTGCGCGGCGACGGCATGGATGCAAGGATTACCGAAGAACATTCCACGGCCGCGCCTATCATCAAAGTCGGCAACGAGGAAATCCTGGCCGGCAATATCGGCTCCTACGTCGTGATACGGCAATCGAGCATCAGCGTTTTGGCTCTGGTGTTCAAGATGTGGGAGCGCGACCGTTTCGATCATCTTGGAAACCGCGCCACCGATCGTTTCATCTCCTTGATTCCTGTCGGAGAATTGACCGCAGACAATGTCTTCATCCGAGGCGTGCGCCATTACCCGACTCCCGGCGCCAGCGTCTATGCGGTCGGCCTGAACGAAATCAACGCGATCTTCGTCAAGTTCAGACAATACGAGTTTTACATCGGCCAATTGGCGTCCCAAAAAGACTACCATCTGAGCCTCGATCCCAGGGCTTTGTTCGGTCGGCATTTTGCTATCCTGGGGCAATCCGGCTCGGGTAAATCCTGGACCGTGACCAGTTTGATACAGCACACGATCAAGGCCATGCCCAAAACCCATCTGATCCTGCTCGACCTGCACGGCGAATATTGCTGGAAAGACGATAACGGCCGGATACAGTCAGCCTTTCCCAATGAAGTCGTCAACTATGTCGATGCGCTGGATCTCGAGATGCCGTATTGGATGATGAGCTACTCCGAGCTGGTGGATTTATTCATCGACAGGGACGACAAGGGCGCGTCCATGCAGATGGCCTTCATGCGCGAAGTGTTGCAAACCCTGAAGCGCAAGGAAGCCAAGACGATAGGCCTGCCAGGCGTGACGATAGATACGCCCATCTATTTTTCGCTGGCCGAAATGTACATGCAGTTCAAGGCCGCCAACGAAGAACGCAAGGATTTCGGCAAAACCATGGGCGCATTGTTCGGCCAATTCGACGAATTCTTGGTCAGGATGCAAAGCCGCTTCAACGACGTGCGCTACGACTTCCTGCTGAAACCGAAAAAACGCAACACATCGGCCAGTATGGCGGATTTATTGCGCCAGTTCATAGGCTTAGGCGACAAAAAAGCCAACATCACCGTGGTCGATTTGAGCTCGGTGCCGACCGACATCCGGCCTGCGGTTTCGGCACAGGTCGGACGCCTGGCCTACGAGTTCAACTACTGGAACCCTAAACGCCGGGAGTTTCCGATCACGTTGATCTGCGAGGAGGCGCATGCCTACATCCCCAGAGAACGCGGCGGGCAGTTCGACGGCACCAAGCGCATGATGGAACGGATAGCCAAAGAGGGCCGCAAATACGGTGTTTCTATTGGCGTAGTCAGTCAGCGTCCGACCGAGTTGTCCGAAACCATGTTGGCGCAATGCAGCTCGTTTATTTGTTTAAGAACCACGAACCCGGACGACCAGGCTTACATACGCGGCCTGGTTCCCGAGGCGGAAGGCGATTTGACCGACATTTTGACTTCGCTCGGTCGCGGTGAGGCCTTGGTATTGGGCGAAGCCGCGCCGCTTCCAACCCGGGTGCAAGTCTACCGCCCGAATCCGGAACCCAAAAGTAACGACGTGGATTACTTCACCGGCTGGCGGGAAGGCCCCGACGACCTTGACGTCGAGGGTATCGTCAACAACTGGCGTACTCAGACGCGGCACTGATGTCGGTTCCGACTATATTCACCCAGGATTTGATCGAGACCTTCCGCGAAGCTCTGGAATCACTGGATCGAATCCGGCTGGAAGCCGTGTTTCAACGGGCGATTTCGTCGGCCACACCCCTGGAGGTCGTAGAAAAACTGGTTGTGCCGGCACTGGAACAAATCGGCCAGAGATGGGATGAAGGCCAAATTGCCCTTTCGCAGATCTACATGAGCGGCCGGCTGTGCGAGGACCTGGTGGAACAGGCCTTACCGCCCGGCGCTCCGGAACGTAATCATCTCCCCAAACTGGCCATCGTGGTGCTCAACGATTACCACATGCTGGGCAAACGCATCGTTTGTTCTGTCATGCGGGCCAGCGGTTTCGAAATAGCCGATTATGGCCGCATGGATGTGGCCGAACTCGTGGAGCGCATCGTCATCGACAAGCTTCAAATTCTGTTGATTTCCGTGTTGATGTTACCGTCGGCACTGAAGATACGCGAACTGCGGGACGCCTTGGATGCCCGCGGCGTTCGAATCAAGATATTGGTGGGCGGCGCGCCGTTCCAATTCGACCCCCAGCTCTGGCGCGAGGTCGGCGCCGACGCGATGGGTCTGTCGGCCACCGACGCGGTTGCGACGGTACAGCATTGGGCGGGAGACATGGCATGAATGCCATGCAGCGGGTGCTGACGACGCTAAGCCACCGAGAGCCCGACCGTGTCCCGTTGTTTCTGTTGACCTCGCTGCAAGGTGCCAGGGAGTTGGGCCTGTCCATCGAAGAGTATTTTTCCCGAGCCGACTATGTGGTCGAAGGCCAATTGCGGCTCCAAAGAAAATACCGCAGCGACTGCATCACCTGTTTTTTTCACGCCGCCATCGAACTGGAGGCCTGGGGAGGATCGGTCATCTATCAGCCGGATTGCCCGCCTAATGCAGGACCCGCGATCATTCACGGCCCCACGGATATCGATAAACTGCAGCCCCCCGGAATCGAGGACTCCCCCGGTTTGATGAGGGTACTGGAAACGATTCGACAGCTAAAAAACCGGGTGGGTGCCAGCATACCGATAATCGGGATGGTGATATCACCATTTTCATTGCCGGTCATGCAAATGGGCTTCGACCACTACATAGAGTTGATTTACGAGCAACCCGAGCGATGGGCACGCCTGATGGCGCTGAACGAGGAGTTTTGCGTCGCGTGGGCCAATGCCCAATTAGCGGCGGGGGCGACGGCCATAGGCTACGCCGATCCGGTTTCTTCGCTCACCATCATCCCCCGAGAACTGTACTTGAAGACTGGCCAGCCGGTCGCCAGACGTACCCTCGCCCGCATCGACGGCCCCACGGCCACGCATCTTGCTTCCGGCCGGTGTCTGGGTATCGTGGACGACATCGCCGCAACCGGCACCCAGGCACTTGGCGTCAGCGCTTTGGAAGACTTGGCCGAGCTAAAGACCGCCGCCCAAGGCAAGTTGGCCTTGATAGGTAACCTCAATGGCGTGGAGATGCGTCGCTGGACTACGGAACGGGCTGAAGCCGAAGTTAAGCGTGCGATCGCCAAAGCCGGCCGCGGCGGTGGTTTCATCCTCGCCGACAACCACGGCGAAATTCCCTGGCAGGTTCCTGACGAGGTATTGCTGGCCATCTGCCACGCCGCCGAGCAGTGGGGAAGATATCCCTTGGATTGGATAGACTAACAGCAGGTCATGAGCAAGACACCTAAGGAATATGCACAAAATCACTTCTCGAGACAGTAAGCATTATGGAAGTTCGGTGACTCGCTCGACAGGACGCCGTAAATACGTCCATGTAGGCTTGACGGCGGGCTATCAGATTGCCATGGATGGCATGAATGCAGATTTTGCAGGAGCAAAAATCTGTCCTGCCGCCGACACCTATCAATCGTGCCACCAAACCCCTTTCCGATTTTGAAGTAGTTATTTCATGCGCATTCCTAAGCTCTGCGTACTTTGCTGCAACAATTTTCATCCTGAGATAAACGCTGCCGTCAGCGCGGAAGGCTGGGACGACGTCAGCGTCGTCGCCTTCCCTGAACATTCCGCATGCCCTGATCTTGGCTGGAAAGAATTGCGGCCTCTACTTACTGAAGACTGCACGCAGGTGGTGATATTGGGCGGGGCCTGTCTAACCGAACTCGGCGAGCCGCCTGCCGGCTGGCCGCAGGTGCGCGTTCTCCGGCAAACACACTGTTTCCAACTGATCGCGGCCAGCGCTATCATCGAAGATGCCTTAGCCCGCGGCGCCTACTTGATGACGCCTGCCTGGCTGCAACATTGGCAGGATCGCATCGCGGCCAAGGGCTTTAAGCCGGAAAATGCCGGCGAATTTTTCTTGGATTCGGTCCGGGAGTTGTTGCTCTTGGATACCGGCATAGCCCCTCTAGCCAGCCGGCATCTGGCCGAATTGTCCGAAGCGACCGGCTTGCCGGCCAGCCGTATGCCGGTCGGCCTCGATCACGTCCAGCTGTTTCTGAACAAGATAGTGCTGGAATGGCGTCTAGCCCAATCCCGATTATCCACCAAGAAAATGGAAACCCAACATGCGCGGGAATTGGCCGACCATGCACTGGCTATCGACTGCCTGTCCCGGCTTGGGCAAACCATGACGGAAGCCGAAGTCGTCGCCGCCATCGAAGAGCTGTTCCGTATGTTGTTCGCCCCGAAAGAATTTTATTATCTACGCATGGCAAACGGCGATTGGCTGGGCAAAGATGTGCTTCTTAGTCCTGAGCCACTGAACCACGAGCGAGACAGTCCCGGCAATATCATCCCCCCCACACTGCAAAGACAGATGCTCGAACTGCATGGCGATTATGCCTGGTTGCCCAACCATCGCGGTTTTTTACTGAAAATCGGCCGTAACGGGCAAGCGCTGGGACTTTTGGCTATCGATCATCTGACATTTCCCGAGTACAGTGAACGTTACCTCAACCTGGCACTGGCGATTGCCGGCGTTTGCGGCCTGGCGATCGAGAATGCCCGCGCCTATCAGCGTACCAAGGAGGTGGAAAGAGAATTACAGGAGAAGGAGGAACGCCTGTCGTTGGCCACCTTGATCAACGGTGTCGGCATCTGGGATTGGAATCTGCAAACTCAGGAATTGATCTGCGACGATTCCATGTATGCGCTCTATCGCATGCTCCGGGAGGATTTTTCCCGAACCGACGAGGCCTGGCGGGCGGCTGTGCATCCGGATGACCTTCCGATCAACGACACGGCCATCGCCGCCGCAATTGCCGGCATCAGGCCTTTCGACACCGAATTTCGTATCTGTTGGCCTTCGGGTGAAGTACGTCACATTAAAGCGGTAGCCAAAGTTTTTTGGGATGATAACGGCAAACCGCTACGCATGCTTGGGATCAATATCGATGTCACCGAGCAAAAACAAATCGAAGCGGCGCTGCAAAAAGCCTCCCGTTATGCCCGCAGTCTGATCGAGGCCAGCCTCGACCCTTTGGTGACTATCAGTCCGGACGGCAAAATCACCGATGTCAATCAAGCGACTGAAAATGTTACCGGACGAAGCAGGGAAGACCTGATAGGCAGCGACTTCTGTCATTACTTTACCGAACCGAATCAGGCCCGAAGCGGTTACAAACAAGCATTCGAGCTCGGCAGCGTAACCGACTATCCCTTATCTATCCGTCACGTATCCGGCAAGATCACCGATGTTCTCTACAACGCCTCGGTCTACCGCAACGAACGAGGCGATGTGGAGGGCGTGTTTGCCGCCGCGCGCGACGTTACCGAACGGAACAGGATCGCATCCGAGCTTGAAAATTATCGCCTCCATCTGGAAGAACTGGTGACGGAACGCACGTTTGCGCTCTCCATCGCCAAAGACGCCGCGGAAGCCGCCAATCGCGCCAAAAGCGTTTTTCTAACCAACATGAGCCATGAATTGCGTACGCCCATGAATGCCATCCTGGGTTTCACTCAACTCATTGCCAGAGACAAACGCCTCCCCGCCGATGTGTTGCGCAATATCGCCACCATCAACAAAAGCGGGCATCATCTTCTGGCACTGATCAATGAGATCTTGGAAATCTCCCGTATCGAATCCGGACGCTGCCAGGTCAGTCATCAGCCTTTCGATCTGATCGAAACGCTACATGCCGCAGGCGATATGATATCGGTGCGAGCCATGGCCAAAGGGCTGGCGTTTACGATGGAATGCGCCTATGACCTGCCGCACTATGTCTCGGGCGACGCCCATCGCATCAGTCAGGTATTGCTCAATTTGTTGGGCAATGCGGTCAAATTTACCGAGCACGGTGAAGTAAAGCTTAAGGTATCCAAACCGGCCGAAGGCTGGGTGCGGTTTTCGGTGTCAGACACCGGCCCCGGCATAGTCAAGGAAGAACAAGCATCGATCTTCGATGCGTTCTATCAGATCGAAAGCAGTCTTTCCAAAGGGGAAGGCACGGGTCTCGGACTCACGATCAGTCGGGAATTCGTCCGCCTGATGGGCGGCGAACTGAGCGTAATCAGCGAACTAAACCGTGGCAGCACCTTTAGTTTCTCGTTGCCGCTTGCTACGGCCGGCAAACCGTCTGAAACCACGAAAGCCAGGATTATCGGTTTGAAACCAGGACAGCCAGCTCCCCGCATCCTGGTTGCGGAAGACCACCCCGACAACCAACAAGTCATAGAACAACTGCTCGAACAAATCGGCTGCGAAGTCATCATCGCCGCCGACGGCTTTCAGGCCGTGGAATTGTTTCGCAGTCACCAGCCGAATTTGATCCTGATGGATGTGCGCATGCCAGTCATGGACGGATATCGATCCACCCGCAGGATACGTGAATCGCCCGGCGGCGACACGGTGCCTATCATCGCACTGACGGCATCGGTATTCGAGGACGACAAAGCCAAGGTCATCGAAGCCGGCTGTAATGCCTTATTGAGCAAGCCGGTAGAGGCCGAGCCTTTGTTCGAAACCATAGGCAAATTCCTGGGATTGACATTCGAGTATGCGGCGCCTGACGACGCCCTTTCCCTGCAAGAGGTGGAAGCAACAAATACGGAACAATCGCTATCCGCTCTGCCCGAAGACTTGCGCGTCGCGCTGATTAACGCGGCCGGCATTTTAGACGTGGAAAACAGTCTGGCGATAGTCGAGAAAATGCAGGCCGAATACCCTGACGAGGCCAAACTGCTTGCTACGCTGATCGAAAGCTATGCTTTCGACAAACTGATCTCGCTATGTCACAAGCAATAAATTCGCTTAGGAAAAAACATGAAATAAGTTGGATGGGGTTCGGTGGCTCGCTTGACAGGTGTCGGCGGCAGGACAGATTTTTGCTCCTGCAAAATCTGCATTCATGCCATCCATGGCAATCTGATAGCCCGCCGCCAAGCCTACAAGGATGTATTGACGGCGTCCTGTCAAGCGAGTCACCGAACCTTCACGACGATTACTGTTTCGTCAAGTTATTTTGTGCATATCCCTAGGCTTTTCCCCAATCGACAGACAATCCGACTAAAGGCTCAGATCGCCTTCGACCGCTGCCGCTTGCTCGGCTTCCAGCTGCTTGCGTTTATCGCATTTTTCCTTGCAAATGCAATTGCCGGTACCGCCGCAAGAACCTTTGATCGCATGCCGGCCGAATATTACGCCTACGGCCATGATCGCAACCACGATCGCCATAACTATAAACGTCACTAAAAAATAAGCCATCATCGTTCTCCTGATTACTCTGAAAGTCAATGTAGGGCCAATGCCCTCGTCGCGACTTGCGTCGCTCCTACGAAATCGCCTTTCCACGTTCCCACACTTCAGTGTGGGAACCAAAACAAGCCTTAAAAACAAAAAACGAGGAGGGATCTTACGACCCCTCCTCGTCTTAGATCAACACTTACGCCGGTTTAGCCGCCGAAGTCGTCCAGGAAGATGTTTTCCCTATCGACGCCGTTTGCCAACAGCATGTTGATGACCGATGAGTTCATGATCGGAGGTCCGCACATGTAATACTCACAGTCCTCGGGGTTCGGATGGTTTTTGATGAACTCTTCGAACAACACGTTGTGAATGAATCCGGTATAGCCTTTCCAGTTGTCTTCCGGTAATGGATCGGACAAAGCCACATGCCATTCGAAGTTGTCGTTTTCTTTGGCCAGCATGTCGAAATCTTCCACATAGAACATTTCGCGTTTGCTGCGCGCACCGTACCAGAAGGTCATCTTGCGTTTGGACTTCAGTCTGCGCAATTGATCGAAGATATGTGAGCGCATAGGCGCCATACCGGCACCGCCGCCGATGAAAACCATTTCGTTGTCGGTCTCTTTCGCGAAAAATTCGCCGTAAGGACCGGACACCCAGACTTGATCGCCCGGCTTCAAGTTGAAGATAAAGGACGACATTTTGCCCGGCGGCACGCCATCGGCTGCCCCCGGAGGAGGACTCGCGATACGCACGTTCAACATGATCTCTTTCTCTTCCGGATAAGAGGCCATCGAATAAGCGCGTAAGGTCGGTTCGCTTACCTCGGACACATAGCGCCACAGGTTGAACTTATCCCAATCCGGACGATATTCCTCGGCGACTTCCATATCCGCATATTTGGAAACGTGCGGAGGGCATTCGATTTGGATGTAACCGCCGGCGCGATAGTTGATCGCTTCGCCTTCCGGCAATTGCAACACCAATTCTTTGATGAAAGTCGCAACGTTATCGTTGGATTTAACGGTGCATAGCCATTTTTTGACGCCGAATACGCTGTCTTCGACTTCCACATCCATATCGGTTTTAACCGACACCTGACAGGCCAGACGCTCGCCGTGAGCGGCTTCGCGCTTGGTGATGTGAGACAGTTCGGTCGGCAGAATATCGCCGCCGCCTTTATGGACCTTGACTTTACATTGACCGCAAGAACCGCCGCCGCCGCAAGCCGAAGACACGAACAACTGATTGTCCGACAACGCGTTTAATAATTTCGAACCGGCCGGCACATGGATTTTCTTCTCGTTGTTGATCAGAATTTCCACGTCTCCGGCGGCCACCAACTTGCTTTTCGCGCCGATGATCAAAAACACCAGCGCTATCACGATAACCGTGAAAAAAATAACACCTAATGCAATTTCTAGCATTACGATACCCTTACAATTGAATTCCAGAGAAAGCCATGAAGCCCAGAGACATCAAGCCGGCTGTAATGAAAGTGATACCCAAACCTTGCAATGCGGCGGGAATATCACTGTATTTCAGTTTCTCGCGCACACCGGCCATCAACGTGATAGCCAATGCCCAACCGAAACCGCTACCGACACCGTAAACGACACTTTCGCTGAAGTTGTAGTCGCGTTCTATCATGAACAGACTACCGGCCAAGATCGCACAGTTAACGGTAATCAACGGCAGGAAGATACCCAACGCGTTGTAAAGAGCCGGAAAGAATTTATCCAAAGTCATTTCCAGGATCTGAACCAACGCGGCAATCATGCCGATACAGCTCAAAAGGCTCAAGAAGCTCAAATCCACGCCGGTAATGCCCAGCCAAGACAGCGCATCTTCTTTCAACAGGGTTTGATAGATGAAGTTGTTGGCGGGTACAGTCAAGGTCTGTACCACCATCACCGCAATACCCAACCCCATGGCTGTGGAAATTTTCTTGGACACCGCCAAGAAAGTACACATACCTAAGAAAAAGGATAAGGCCAGGTTTTCGATGAAAACCGCTTTAATAAATAAGCTGATATAAGCTTCCATTAGTGGTGCCCTCCTTCACCGTGGGCAATCGCCATGATCTTGAATTCGTTGTGCTCGACTTGCTTAGGTTTCCAGGTACGGAAAGCCCAGATAATCAAACCGATCACAAAGAACGCGCTAGGCGGCAACAACATCAAACCGTTAGGCACATACCAACCGCCGTCTTTGACCAGAGGCAACACATCGAAGCCCAGCAATTTGCCTGAGCCCAAGGTTTCTCTGACCAGCGCGACCATGATTAAGATCAGGCTGTAACCCGCACCGTTTCCGATGCCGTCTATGAAGCTTTTCAAAGGCGGGTTTTTCATCGCGTAGGCTTCGGCGCGGCCCATGACGATACAGTTGGTGATGATCAAACCGACGAATACCGATAGTTTCTTGCTGATTTCGAATGCAAACGCCTTCAGAAGCTGATCGACCACGATAACCAAGGACGCGATGATGATCAT